>JAHDHW010000004.1:36339-91803 GCA_020631105.1 Saprospiraceae bacterium
TAGTAGAGCCATTACCCGCTCCATCTAAGGTAACCGTCACATCCTGACAAGTTGCTACTGGTGCACCTTTTTCTACGGTAACATCAATATCACAAGTACTGTTATCTCCATCTGAATCTGAAGCAGTAATAATAATAGTAACTGCCGCAGCTATATCAGCACAACTCACTGAAGCTACATCAGTAGAATAAGTAATCGTTTCCACCCCGTCAGGGTCAGAAGCCATTACACCTAATAAAGCAGGAATGTTGACAGTTGTAAAAGTAATAGGTGCCACTCCCCCGTCTTCTAATGTTACAGTGGCGGTGGCTGGGCAGGCATCAATTTGTGGCGGTGCCTGCGCAAAACTCGAATTCATTCCGAGTACCAAAACAGCAAAAGCCAATATCGATTTTATGGCATTTCGTCTGTAGTTGGTTTTTGTGAGAATTGACTGAACGTACATGTCCAGGGATGTAATAATCGATATCATAATTCTGTTTTTGGATGTTAAAATAAATTATGTATAATTTGTTATATGTTTAATATTTGCAAAGCACAGTAAATCACAGAGTTGTGAAAGGCAGGAAGGATCGACAGGTCGATTATTATTACTTCGTTGGCTTTCACATGCTATCTAAAAGTAGACCGCTTTTGACAGCTGCTTTGAACTTAATTAACAGTTATAATGGAATACCATAATAGTATCCAATTAAAAAATTGGGAAATTGGTTTAGAGATTCTAATAGAAAGGTGACTGTTCAGTAAATAACACTTAATGGGTACGTGTGCTATTTGAATCCGCTTCAAAACCCATATTCCCCCTTATAGCAAAATGAGTACTTTTTAAAGCGAAACTGATTCGTGGATTCTCATAGAGGTGCGAAAAATCAAGGTGTAGTTTATTGTAGAACTTGCTCGCTTTCAACAAAACGCCTATCATTTCGATGTTAAAGGTAAGAATATTTCATAAAACTTACCTTTCAACCTCATTTTTTTTTAAAATCTCCAATGTGTTCAATATCCCTTTTGAATATATACCATCCAGTCTACGGTAATTCCAACAATAAAGATTCATTTTTCCAGTATTTAAGGCGTGTTTAATGATTAACAATATTTTCAATATATAATCTAAACATGCTGTTTATTTTAAAGATTAAATGCGGTAGCGTGTACCCAATTATTTGCAAATCGAATTATCATTAGCAACTTGATTTAAAATAATTATGCGGGAGCGTCGAAGACCTAACATTAGAAAATTAAGTGTTTTGTTAAAGTTTTATTAGCGTCAAAAAATTAATGCTGCTTCAATTGGTCAACTCTATTACTTTATCAAAATAAGGAATGATCTATGCAAGAGCAATTATACGTAAATACCCTGTTTATGTCTTCGTCATTCTGTTTCAGAAATGTTATGGTTTTGGCATTTAGCACACATTAGCCTCTGCAACAACCCATTAACACTATTATTTTCTCATCTTTACCTCATCAATAAAATAGAAACCATGCGGAATTTTTTAGTCTTGTTCCTTACCTGCACCTTAACAATAGCTTTTGCGCAAGAATCCCTAAATCTCGAGCTTTTTGCACAATTTCATCGAGGTGATGAAAGATATTCTGGTTCCTGGGCATACATTGACGATTCAGGCAATGAATATGGTTTAGTAGGAGCGAAGACAGGTACAGCCGCATATTCTATCGATGCCCCCAATAGTACGGAACTTGGATTCGTTCCAGGCCCGTCATCTAACTGGAGAGAGATTACCGTACTTAATGGCCACGCATTTGTCACGACAGAAGGTTCTTCAGGCTTGACAGGCATGCAAGTTATTGATTTACAGTACCTCCCTGATAGTTTACACCTTGTAACAACTTATAATACCACTTTTACCCGCGGGCATATTCTACAGAGAGATATTTATTCCGAGCAACCATATGTGTATGTATGTGGTACAACAAGTACTCAGGGAGTACATATTATGGATGTTAGCACTCCAAGTGCTCCTGTTGAAATCGGACTATATGCTCCCGGATATTATATCCATGACTGTTTGGTTAAAGGAGATTTGATGTTTGCGGCTGCATTTTATGAAGGCAAGATGGATATTGTCGATATTTCAGATCGTAGCAACCCTCAACTTATTACCCAAATCGATCACATCGACGGCAACACTCATAGTTCGTGGCTTACGGAAGATGATAAATATTTATTCGTAGCCTCAGAATTGGATGGCAAACCTGCCAGAATTTATAATATCGAAGACTTTGATAACATTACAGAAGTTTCCAGCTACTCAGCTAACCTACTTAGCTTAGTACATAATCCATATATCAGGGGTGATTTTGCGTATATTTCTCATAATACCGAAGGTTTACGGATTGTCGACTTAGCAGACCCGGAAGTTCCGGTTGAAGTAGGATATTATGATACCTATACCGGTCCAAGTGGTGGATTCAGTGGATTATGGTCTGCTTGCCCTTTCTTCCCTTCGGGGAAAGTTATCGGCGGTAACCGAACAGACGGTATGTATGTATGGATCCCTAATGAAATTGCTGCCGGTCGGGCGTATGCCACGGTCAGAGATAGTTTGACTGGCGAATTATTAGCAAACATCGAGGTAAATGTACCTCAAACCGGTGACGCAATATTGACTAATTTTGCAGGATTGGCAAGATTTGGCGCATTGCCAGGAAGCTATAGTTTCGAATTGGAGGCAACGGGTTACCTGCCCAAAACAGTCGACTTTACTTTGGCAGAAGGAGAAAACCTGGAAATGGAAATCCTTTTACAATCCAATATATCAACAGGTCTTTTCGAACTTACAGCCTTACTACCTAAAATTATCGTATCTCCTAATCCTACTTCAGATCTTTCTACGATTGATTTGCAGGATTTTCAAAATGCAAGAGCCATTCAATTATTTAACTCCATTGGTCAACTGACTGAAGTTTATCATTTGGATTCGCCAGTCGCTAATTTTACGCTCCCCGGAAACGCCCGTAAAAACGGGCTATACGCTATTCGCATCCTGGACGAAAAAGGGAAGCTGATTGCTACTGGAAAACTTTTAAGTCAATACTAAGACCCTCAACTTTACATACCGTAAATTTCAAGGCCTTCATAAAAAGCCCCCCAACTAAACCAGTATCCGATAAAAGAGGAAGTGGCTTTTAGTTGTGTGCCTGTTCTCGGACCACTGGTCGCTCTGCCAAATACATCCCATTTATTACCCTCATTATCTTCCGCTACTGCCTGCCCTACAGTATTGGTTGTAAACTCCAGTATGGTTCCATCATCCAACCTGGCCTCGTAAGCCACAAGAAAATTTCGGTCTGCACTTCCAAAAAGGATTAAAGGGATTCCATCCAAATCATCCGCCAGCACTTCTACCCCATCGTTAAAACTATTTAAGCGATAAGCACGAGTTGTCTGACTCCCAATCACACCAAGCACTCGTTCCTTGGAATCAAGCCGACTATCAAAATCATCTACACCAAAAAGGAGGCGGTCACTGGTTTTGTAATCACCATATGGGTATACCGCATAATCCCGCGAAAAACCGGTATCTAATGACAGCACTTTTGCATCCGGATACATCACCTTCCAGGTGGACCAAGCCATTTCAACAATTGGTAAGGTTCGTATGGTTTGACCAATTCGTTCTCCATTGATACAATCCAGTCCCATTTGAGACCAGTTACTATCACTCTTGCGGTCGTAGGGAATTAAGTTAGAATTATACAATAAGCCCGAAACCCCAAAAGTTGTTTCTTCTCCACCGAGAATACGATCCCAAGCGATCGCCGTTCCGGTCAATGGACAATAAGTCAGTGCGATTTTTTCAGTCCCTACCTCATCATTGACGATCTCATGCCAATCAAGAATCGGATGAGGATATGCTTTAAACTCACCATCATCATAAACCCCAATAAGCAGATCATCATCCGAAAGGAAATCAACTTCACTAACATTAATAAAAATCGGATTATCGATTGAAGGGATTCCGTCTTTCCCTGGCCCGCCACTTAAAACCTCCTCGGAAGGAACGGACCATTCGCCATTGGTACCGTTTACTTCTCCGTCTTTCAAATTACAAGAGCTGATTATAAGCGTAAAACTTAGAAAAAGTATTGTCCATTTTTTCATATCCAGATATTTCAAAACACAAAACTCAAAAAATTAACTTCCTAAAAGTAAGGTCAAACCGAGCTTAGTGTTTTATACTTAATCATCTTTTCGAGGAGAATGTCCCGACAAGGACAAGGGATGGGTCGGCAGTATGACAAACGTAAAAAGGGCGCAAGCCCTGCGGCTGCGCCCATATTGATTACTTAACCTTCTGATGAAGTGTTTAATCTACATTATCGTGTAAGAATTTATTATCCTTTATTTCCGGTTCTTCTCCTTCGGTAATACTCCAGTTAGAGAAATCTACTTCAGAAGAATGCTGTACATCATCAAGGTTTACCCGACGACGGACATAAGCCGGTTCGTTTTCAAGGTCAACGATATCCTTAGGATTATTGAGGTTTGTGGTCAGGTTACGTAGACGCTCCCGACGTTCTGCCTCCTGTGCCATGCGACGCTGACGCTCTGCTTCCAGGCGTTTCTTTTCCTCACTTTTAACGTAAGGCTCATCGTATGAATATCGTCTGTTATCATATTTCGCGATAGAATCTTTCAGGTCCTGAAACTCTACCGTGTTTGCATTTTCGGTATCCTCGCTATGACCTAAGTCATACAAGCCATTTCTTTTTTTTGGAAGATCATCATCTAAAGAGACTACAACTTTGTCATCGCTCTTTTCTTCCAGGGTAACTTTATGACCATCATTGTGCTCAAAACCTGTAGCAATTACAGTTACAGATAATTTGTCCCCAAGTCCTTCTTCGAAACAGTTACCCCAGATCAAGTCTGTACCATAACCAGCTTCTTCCTGAACAAACTCAGTAATCTCAAATATTTCGTCCATCGTTACTTCACGGGTTCCGGAAGTAATATTTAACAGAATGTGTTGAGCACCTTTAATATTATTATCCTCCAATAAAGGAGAGTTTAATGCTTTGTCAACAGCAACTTTCGCACGGTCCTCGCCTTCGGCAGTAGCCGTCCCCATAATAGCGACACCAGAACCTCGCATTACTGTATTAACATCTTCAAAATCCACATTGACATAACCAGCAACGGTAATAATCTCTGCAATACCTTTAGCAGCCGTGGTCAGGATGTCGTCTGCTTCAGCAAATGCTTCTGAGATAGATAGATTACCATGAATCTGGCGAAGCTTGTCATTAGAAATTACGATCAGCGTATCAACATGCTTTTTCAATTCTTCTAAACCTTCCATTCCCTGGGTAGCACGTCGGCGACCTTCGAATGTGAACGGAATCGTAACGATTCCTACGGTAAGAATATCCATTTCCTGAGCTGCCTTTGCAATAATTGGCGCAGCTCCGGTTCCGGTTCCACCACCCATTCCGGCAGTGACAAAAAGCATCTTGGTATCCTGCTCTAAAAACTTCTTGACTTCATCAATAGATTCGACGCAAGCTCGTTCACCAATATTTGGTTTTGAACCAGCTCCACGCCCTTCCGTAAGTTCAGGTCCTAAAGCAATCTTGGTTGGAACAGGGCTAAGTTCCATTGCTTGATTATCTGTATTACAGATGGCAAAGTCGACTCCGACGATCCCCTGCTTATACATGTGGGTTACGGCATTACTTCCACCGCCACCAACTCCGATAACTTTGATTATAGACCCTTCGTCTTGTGGCAAATCAAATAACATAATGTAGATTTTTTATTAAGGTTAAGTAAATTCAAATTTTTGTTGATCATTTTTTGATCTGTAAGTTTCTAAAACTCAGTGTCCGGCTCTGCTTCGAACCATTCTTTAGTTTTCTTAAATATCTGCTCGTACCATTTTCCATTTTGGATATCAGTATTTGCAGTAGCAGTAGCTGTAGCAAGCTCTTCCGCATTCGCTTCAACTACTTCATCTTCAGCTTCATTGAAAAGTTCGTAATCCATTGTATCAATACCTTTCTTCAACAATCCGATAGCGGTAGAGAAGATAGGGCTGCAGATACGCTCGTCATACCCATGTCCTAACATTTCAATTGGCAAACCGATTCGGGTACTCATCCCGGTATGATAAGCGGTAAGCTTTTCGATATGGTTGAGTAAAGCGCCACCACCGGTTAGTACTATACCACCAATAAGTTTACGCTCATAACCTGATCGACGAATCTCCCAAACCACATAGTCAAGGATTTCTTCTACTCTTGCCTGGATGATCTTTGCAAGATTCTTTTCAGAGATCTCTTTAGGATCATGTCCTTTCAGGCCTGGGATAGTAATGATTCGGTTATCATATACTTCTTCTGACATTGCTGCTCCAAAGCGAACTTTTAATTTTTCTGCCTGAGGAGTCATCACGGTACATCCTTCTTTGATGTCGCCAGTGATTACGTTCCCTCCAAATGGGATAACAGCTGTATGTCTGATGATGCCTTCCTGAAAGATGGTAATATCTGTAGTACCACCTCCGATATCAACAAGGGCAACACCTGCTTCTCGCTCTTCTTCGCTTAGAACAGCGTGGGCCGAAGCAATAGGTTCTAAAGTGATGTCGGCTACCTTAAGTCCAACGCGTTCGACACAACGCTGGATATTATTAGATGCACTAATCTGGCCGGTGATGATATGGAAATTAGCTTCCAACCGTACACCTGACATCCCGATAGGATCTGTAATTCCTTGTTCACTGTCAACAGTATACTCTTGAGGAATTACATGCAAGATTTTATCACCCGGAGGTAATACCAGCTTGTGCATGTCATTAATTAGTTTTTCAATGTCGCGGGGAGAAATTTCATCCCGATTGTTGTCGCGCGTCAAAATTCCACGGTGCTGTAGACTTTTAATGTGTTGACCTGCGATACCAACATGTACGACTTTTGCTTTTACGCCAGCTGAACGTTCAGCGGCAGCGATCGCCTCTGCGATTGCTTTCACGGTTTTTTCGATGTTAGAAACCACACCTCTTGATACGCCGGCAGAATGTACTTTGCCGACTCCAAGAATTTCTAGTTTACCATGCTCGTTTTCACGACCAGCGATTGCACAGACCTTGGTTGTTCCAATGTCTAGCGCAAAGACCACATCTTGCTTTTTCGTGTTTGATTTATCCATCATAGTACGAGATTTTATGGTAGTTTTCTCATAAACTCAGAGCGAAGCGATTGGAGTAATATTTTTTAAACCACTCGCCTTGAGGGTTTACCGATAAAGAAATGGTTTATTTTCCCACCCCATTTTTCTACCGGTAAATTATTTTGCCAATTTATTTTTTCTTGGCGACTACCTGACCTTTAAATGTTAGATTGATTGTTTTATATTTTTGCCATCCTTTATAGGGCAGCGCTTCTTTATAAAAATTCTTTAAGTACAGTATCTTTTCTTCTAGTCGATCCATCTTCCCCAGGATGATTTTCTGATCTCCGATTTTCGGGATCAATTGGAAATCCCCGTCCTGGGTAAGGTAGATCTGTTCGATCATGGGCTCTAAAAATTTGTCTTTTAGGATCCTTTGTGTCAATTCGTACAAGTCTTTAATGACATGTTTTTTCTTTTCTAAATAATCTCTGTCGTAAGGTGGAATATTACCTGTCGCTACTAATACTCTCGGTGTATAATGTCGCGAGGTGGGGACTTTTCCTCCATCCTGATCCAGATAATACGTTAATCCATTTTTGTCAATAATTCTCAGTATAGGTTGACGCTGTGTTAGTTCGATGTGAATCTTATTCTGCGCATCGATATAAACAGTTGCATCTTTTACAAAAGCATCAGCGCGTAGCACTCTTTCAATTCGCTCGACGTCCAAACCTCCGATAGGTACAGCCGTCAGATTATAACCAAAGGCATTCTCCAAAACCAGTAAGACATCTTCTGAATTAATCATAGATCGTCCTACTTCCAGTTGCTCAATATCAATTAAAACCTCATTAGCAGCTGAAGCTTTTTTCTCATTGACCGCCGAGATCACCAGGGCTGCAACCAGAAAAAAGAAAGCGATAATACCTAAGCGCTTCAATGTCTTGAGATGATCATTATTAAGCATCGGCTAACCAGTTTTTTATGGGCTGTACAAAGACATCAATATCTCCGGCACCAAGGGTTAGCAATACATCTATCTCAAGTGATTTTACTGCATCCATGACAGTCGCTTTAGTAGCCATTTTTTTATTCGAAAGTTGCATACGCTCAAAGATCAACGCTGAGGTAACACCTTCCATTGGTAACTCACGAGCGGGATAAATATCCATCAGAATTACTTCGTCCAAACCATCTAATGCAGCGGCGAAGCCATCTACAAAATCTCTGGTTCGGCTATAAAGATGTGGCTGAAATATTCCGCTGATCTTTCGATCGGGGAATAAAGTCCTTGCCGCATCAATAGCTGCTGAAAGCTCTGTCGGATGATGTGCATAGTCATCAATGTATACTACGCGCTCATCTCGATAAATCATTTCAAATCTTCGCTTAATTCCTTTGAAAGAAGCGAGTGCGTGGCGGATTGATTCGCCACTGACACCAAGTTGTTGAGCAATCGCAATTGCTGCCGAAGCATTTTCAACATTATGGCGACCAGGTAAAGTAAATCGAATATTTTCGATTGATGCTACCGGGCTTTCGAAGTCAAAAACAAAATGTCCGTCTTCGACTCTTATATCTTTTGCTCGATAATTTCCTGTCTCTACTCCGAAAGTATCAACTGGTACATTATTACGTTTCAATGTTAATCCATCTCGAAGAAATACAGTTCCGCCGGCCTTTAATTTTTCAGCATACTGTGTAAATCCTTCGTGCATAAAATCATGATTCCCATAGATATCCAGATGATCAGGATCCATCGATATAATTGCAGCGTAGTCAGGATCCAATTGTAAAAATGAACGATCATATTCGTCCGCTTCTACAACAACCCAGTTACTTTTACCCTCAACGAAATTGGAACCATAGTTCTGAGCAATTCCACCAAGAAATGCAGTGCAATCCACACCACCAGTTCGAAGTACATGGGTCAGAATAGAACTCGTCGTTGTCTTTCCATGTGTCCCTGCTATGCCTATTGTCTGACGGTTACGGCTAATTATCCCTAAGACTTCAGCTCGTTTTTTAATTGGAAAATCATGCGTTCGAAAATAAGTCAATTCGCCATGATCTTTTGGTACCGCCGGGGTATAGATCACGAGGTCAACATTTTCCGGGATATATTTCAAATCATCCTCATAATGGATTTTTATTCCTTCTTCGACCAACTTTTTGGTCAGGATAGTTTCAGTTTTGTCATAACCATGAACGTCAATCCCTAATCCATTGAAATATCGTGCAAGGGCGCTCATTCCGATTCCCCCTACTCCAATAAAATAGATCTTATGTAAGTCATTTAAGTTCAATGGTTCTATTTTCTTCGGCTATGTTTTATTTTTATGTGTAAACAACTGTTTACCAATAAACTATATCAAAGTATGTGCCGTATTTTTTATATGTTATTTTTTTAATGTGTTTTCAACAATTTAATTGCGAATCTTCTTAATGCTTCGCTTCTAACTTCCTCTTTTTCAATTATCAAGAATAAATTTATGCCGATCGATATTTTTCATTAAAAATTGAATTTTAGTTCATTTTTACTTTTTTCCGATCAATTTTAGTACTTCATCAGCGATTGTTTTTGCAGCATTTGGCTTAGCAAGTTGTAGGATATTATGCTCCAGTTTGCTGCGTTTCGCTGAATCAGATAAAATCTCCAGAGCCCTTGCAATCATACGTTCTTTCACTTCACTATCTTTCACTAATACTGCTGCTTCTTTATCTACTAGTGCCTGTGCATTTTTGGTCTGGTGATCTTCTGCAACATTCGGCGAAGGCACTAGGACTGTTGCTTTACCAACAATGCAAAGTTCAGAGATCGTAGAGGCCCCAGAGCGAGCAATAACAACATCGGCCATGGCGTAAGCCAGATCCATTCTATCGATAAAAGCACTGGCTTTTACATTTTGCAGCTGTGCACTTTCCGACGCTCCGAATGCTTCAATATATAATTTCCCACACTGCCAAAGCACCTGTACATCAGGGTTAGCTTTCAGCAATTCTAAAGAAGCTTGCATCCCTTCGTTTAAGCTTTTTGCCCCTAGGCTTCCACCAACGATTACAATCGTTTGCTTTGTAGGGTCGAAACCAAAATGCGCTATTGCTTTTTGTCGATCCGCCAGCCCCTGGACAATATCTTTCCGAACTGGATTACCGGTCAAAACAATTTTCTCCGAAGGAAAGTAACGCTCCATTCTATCATAAGCGACACAGATTGTATTCGCTTTTTTAGATAGCAATTTATTGGTTACTCCTGCATAAGAATTTTGCTCTTGTAATAAAGTCGGCACTCCTATCAGGTTAGAAATCTGCAAAACAGGCCCACTCGCAAAACCGCCGGTCCCTATTGCTGCATTTGGTTTAAAGCGTTTTACAATCCAGTAGGATTTCCATAAGCTCGCAAGCAATTTAAATGGGAACATTAAATTCCGTAATGTCAATTTTCTATGAAAGCCGCTGATCCACAATCCTTTGATCGGGTAACCGGCTTTCGGTACTTTTTCCATTTCAATTTTTCCATGAGCACCAACAAATAAAATATCAATTTCTGGCTCTCGCTTTTTTAATTCATCTGCAATGGCAATCGCCGGAAATACGTGCCCGCCTGTTCCTCCTCCTGATATAATTACTTTTGTCATGTCGTCTTTTCAATATAACGGCTCACACTTAGAACCATTCCAAAAGCAATACTCGAAAACACAATTGAGGTACCTCCCATACTCACCATCGGTAAGGTCAATCCGGTCACTGGTACCAGGTGCACTGATACTGCAATATTTGCTAATGCCTGTAAGGTCACACTCAAGCCAAGCCCTAGTACCAACATAGCTCCAAAAGCTTTTGGGCTTCTTGTCACCACAGTTACACATCGAAAGAAAAACATCAAGTATAATCCAACGATAATAAAGCCACCAAACAATCCATACTCTTCACAAATGATGGAGTAGATAAAATCTGAAAATGGTGCGGGTAAATAATTTCGCATCGCACTATTTCCTGGACCTGATCCAAAAAACTCTCCGTTAGCAATTGCAATTTTTGCATGCTGAATCTGATAACCCCCATCAGGGTCATTCATAAATTCTTGCAGTCTCGAAACCCAGGTTCCTGATCTAATAAAATCCGGAAAGAACTGCCCAAGGGCTACCAAAAAAGTAAAGACTACGACTCCCAGAAATAAAAGGAGCAGAATATATTTAAAGGACACACGCCCCAAAAACATCATTAACACACAAGTCAAAAACAACATTATCGCTGTCGATAAATCCGCAGGTGCAATCAATCCACAGATAATTAGTACGGGTACCAAAATCGGTAAAAAAGCACTATTAAAATCTTTGATATATTCCTGTTTCGAGGAAATCGCCCTCGCCACATATACAATCAATGCGAGCTTTGCGATATCCGAAGTCTGAAACTTTATTCCGACAAAAGGAATCTCCAACCAACGTCTTGCCTCATTTACTTCTACTCCAAATGCAACCGTATAAATCAAAAGCGGTACAGAAATAATCAATAATACTGGTGCTGCTTTTGAATACTGTGTATAATGCATCAGATAGCATAAATAAGTCAGGACTAATCCCCCCACGATAAAGAATAAATGCTTTACCAGATAGGCTTCTGTATTTCCTTCTCTGTACTTGAATGCAATATGCCCGGTAGCACTATAAACCGCCAACACCGAAAAAATAGCCAATACAATCACTATCATCCAGATGGATCGATCTCCCTGCAACTCCGCATATATTCTATTTCCTAGCGACATAATTAAGACTATAAATTGTTATTCATTCAGTCATCTGCCTTTGATCAAAATGATCTATATGCCATGACCTATCGGTTTATTTTCTTTGGTTTATTTGGTCAACAGCCCTTTTGAACTGTTCTCCGCGATCTATATAATTTTTAAACAAATCAAAACTTGCACATGCCGGAGATAATAAAACTACATCTCCCGACTCGGCATATACTTTTGCTCTTTCGATTGCTTCGTCTACACTTTGAGTTTCTTCAATAATTTTTACAATTGGTGAAAAGGTCTCCAGTAGTTTTTCATTATCAATTCCAAGGCAAATAACTGCCTTCACTTTATCTTCCACCAAAGTCATCACCGGACCATAATCATTTCCTTTATCTACTCCTCCTACAATCCAGATTACTGGTTTAGTCATCGCATCAAGTGCATAGAAAACTGCATCTACATTGGTTGCCTTACTATCGTTGATATATTCTACCTCATCAACAGTAGCTACCGATTCCAAGCGATGCGGATCATTGACAAAATCATTTAATCCTCTTTGAATAGACTCCGCATCTGCATTTAAAAGTTCTGCTACTTTAATCGCACAAGTTGCATTGAAATAATTATGCTTTCCTTTTAAACTACTTTTGCTTAAGTCATACTCATGTTGATCTGTTTTTATGATTCGCTGATCACTATCGTCCGCTGAACCACCTACCGGAAGTCGCTTCGCATTCACATCTTCAGATTCCAAAAACTGCTCAATATTTTGATCAGCAGAATTGTAGATAAAAAAATCTTCAGCTCGCTGATTCATTGCAATTCGGAATTTCGAAGCGATGTAATTTTCCATTTTATATTCATACCGATCGAGATGATCTGGGGTAATGTTTAACAAAATGGAAATGTAAGGTCGAAAATCCACTACACCATCGAGTTGAAAACTACTTAACTCCAGGACATAAATTTCATGATGTCTTTCGGTTAACAAGCGTGCAAAACTATAACCAACGTTCCCACCTATTGCTACATCTTTACCTGCAGTTTTCAAAAGGTGATAGGTCAGGTTGGTTGTTGTAGTCTTACCATTACTTCCTGTAATTCCTACGATCTTTGCATGAGTATATTTACTCGCAAATTCAATTTCAGAAATAACCGGAATCCCAGCAGCCAGTAATTTTTGGATTAAATCTACTTTATCCGGAATGCCTGGACTCTTAATGATTTCTGAAGCTTCGAAGATCTTTTTCTCCGAGTGTTGCCCTTCTTCAAAGGCTATTTTATTTTCTATTAATTCAGCTTTGTAATTTTCTTTGATCGCCCCGCGATCCGAAACAAAAACTTCAAAGCCTTGTTGTTTTGCCAAAAGTGCCGCTCCTACTCCACTCTCTCCAGCTCCTAATACGACGATCTTCATTGCTTATCTAATTTTCAAAGTAATGACAGTTAGTACCGCCAATAAAATTCCGACAATCCAAAACCGTGTTACAATCTTTGACTCATGCATTCCCTTCTTCTGATAATGGTGATGCAATGGCGACATCAAAAACACACGCCGGCCTTCTCCATACTTTTTCCTGGTGTATTTGAAATAACTTACCTGAATCATTACGGATAGGTTTTCTACCAGAAAGATTCCGCAAAGAATTGGAATCAATAATTCCTTACGAATTAAAACCGCCATTGATGCAATTACTCCTCCGATCATTAGACTTCCTGTATCTCCCATAAATATCTGAGCGGGATAGGAATTATACCAAAGGAAGCCAATACATGCCCCTACAAAGCAAGCTGCATAAATTACTAATTCATCTGCTTCGGGTAAAAACATAATTTTCAAATAATCGGCGGCAATGGCATTTGAACTTACGTAAGCCAATGCTCCAAGAGCCGCACCTATTATTGCACTTGTACCGGTCGCCAGGCCATCAATCCCATCGGTCAGATTCGCCCCATTAGAGACGGCTGTTACAATTATGATCACTACCGGTACAAAAACGATCCAGGCGAATTGCTGCCAGTTATCTCCGAAAAACGGAAGGATACGTCCATAGTCCAGTTTATTATCTTTAAAGAAAGGGACATTCGTTAATGTCGTTTTTCCGTAATACATCAATACTCTTTCGTTTCCTACGTTGATGTAATCTTTCTTAATAATATTCTCTTCGCTCAGGCCTCTTTTATCCCATTCTCCTGGAGTCATCCTAACGACCATCTGATCACTGAATAACATCGTCAATGCGACGATAAGTCCTAAGCCTACCTGGCCAAGTACTTTAAATTTGCCACTTAGACCTTTCTTATCTTTCCGGAATACTTTTATATAATCATCCGCAAATCCTACCATCCCCATCCAGGTTGTCGCAACCAGCATCAGAATGATATAATCATTAGTCAGATTGCACATGAGCATACAAGGGATGAAGATTGACATAAAGATGATGATACCTCCCATTGTCGGCGTTCCTTCTTTTTCCTTTTGCCCGGCAAGACCCAAGTCACGTACCGTTTCTCCTACTTGTAAGCGTTTTAGGTAATCGATGATCTTTCCACCAAATACCATTGAAATCAATAGCGAGATAATAATAGCAATGCCCGCACGGAAGCTCAGGTATTGATAAAGGCCTGCGCCTGAATATCCCAACTCATCCAAATATTTAAAAAGGTCGTAGAGCATTTTGGTCTCGCTGTCTTTTGTTAGTTCTGTTTGTTAGCCATGTGCATGCAAAGTCTTTTGCATCACAAATGGTTAATGTATTTGGCAGGCAGTTTTCTCACAGTTGCCTGGTTTTTTATTTATTCAAGTTTAAAACTTGCTCATTTTTTACTTTCCGTTTGGCCTTTTTTACTAGGCGAAACTTCAAAAAATTAAAGTTAACAGCAGCAGCCAATTCTAGATTCGCTGCTTGCTGTTAATCGAATCTGAGAATGATAATAGTTCGTGGTCACTGTATTCGAGGTTGGTTTTAGAGATTCTAAAACCAACCTCGCCAGAAATCATTCTTAGTCCGTTTATGTCAATTGTTCCAACAACACTTTCTTGTCGTCGAATGGGTGTTTAACCCCTTTTATTTCCTGGTATTTCTCGTGGCCTTTACCGGCAACAAGAATAATGTCTCCTTCCTGAGCTAATCGACATGCTGTCTTAATCGCTTGTAATCTATTAGTGATTGAGAGTACTTTTTGCTTCGCATAAACTGGTACCCCTACCTCCATTTCCTGGATAATCACATCCGGATCTTCGGATCTGGGATTATCAGAGGTTAGGATTACCTGCGAACTATACTCACAAGCTTTAGCCGCCATCAAGGGACGTTTGGTTTTATCGCGGTCTCCTCCGGCTCCTACAACCGTTATAACCTGCTCTTTTCCTTTCTTTAAAGCTTCGATCGTTTTCAAAACTTTTTCTAAAGCATCAGGTGTATGCGCATAATCTACGATTGCAATAATTTTCCGTTTGGGTTCAACGATATAATCAAAGCGTCCTTCAGCCGATTTTAATTCGGAAAGTGCCGTAAGCAATTCTATTTTTTCGGCGTCCAATAATCTACCTACCGCATAAACCGCTAATAAATTATAAGCATTGAACTCCCCTATCAAGCGACTAAAGAAATCTTCACCATCCAATTCTAGTTGTAAGCCGGTCAGGCTATTTTCAACCACTTTGGCGCGGAAGTCCGTAATCGTCTGAAGACTATAACGATAAATTTTTGCTTTAGTATTTTGCACCATTACATTCCCTCTTCGGTCATCCACATTGGTCAATGCAAATGCGGTTTTATCCAGATCATCAAAAAATCGCTTCTTAGCATTAATGTATGCTTTGAAGGTTTTGTGATAATCCAGGTGATCATGCGTGATATTTGTAAATACGGCTCCCCGAAAGTGAAGTCCTGCAATCCTTCTTTGGTCAATTGCATGAGAACTTACTTCCATGAACACATATTCACATCCCGCATCTTTCATGTCCGCTAGTAAAGCATTGAGCGATACCGCATCCGGAGTGGTAAAAGACGATGGTAATACCTTTTGTCCAATTCGATTTTCAACAGTTGATAACAGGCCAACTTTATAGCCCATCTTTGTAAACAACTGATGCAATAATGTAGCGGTGGTTGTCTTACCATTCGTTCCGGTAATGCCGACCAATTGAATATCCTGAGAAGGATGCTCATAAAAATTAGCGGCGATTTGCCCTAGTGCTTCTGCACTGTCAGCAACTCGAATGTAAGTAACAGAAGGGGTAATTTCGGTGGGTAGTGTTTCACAGATAATTACCTTAGCACCTGCTGCAATTGCGCTATCAATATAGCGATGACCATCGGTGTGTACGCCATTTACGGCTACGAAGCAGCCTCCTACTTCTACCTTTCGGCTATCGAATTCGATCTGTTGAACAGATTGAGTAAGATCACCGATGGTCTCGCTTATTGACAGGTCAGTTAGTATGTTTTCCAGAGACTTCAAAATAGTGTTTCAGTAGTGTAAAGGGTCATTGCCGACGAGAAAACAATTTGGAATATTTACTAAATTATTTTCTATCGGCATTTTAAAAAATGTGTTTCATAATGCGAGGAGAACTACTACTTCCTCTTTTTTAGTGTTTCAAAGTATGAGGAGTTACCTCATTTAATTCAGTGTCAATCTAATCGTTTGCCCTTTTAAAGGTGTCCCTGGAATAATTGATTGTTTCCTTACTCTGCCAGACCCGCTGACGACGACTTTTAGCTCCCGGTTTTCTAGGATATACATAGCATCCCGGAGGCCCATACCGACGACATTGGGAACAACATCATCACTGATGCTGCGATTCAGTATACTCAGCGTATCTGTTTCGGCTCTAATAATTGCCCATTCAGATTCCGCTTCGTTTTCGTATGTCAAATCGAGGTAATTCAATACCTCAACAATATCTTCTTGTTGACCAGCATCAAAATCTGGTAATTTATTTTTTGCTAATACTGGTCGGCGATAATTATTAATGGCTTTATGCAACTCGTGTCGACTAGCAAAAGCCTTGTCTGCAATTTCTCTGAATATTGGTCCGGCTACTTCTCCTCCGTAAATTCCGTTTTGCTTTGGTTCTGTTACCACTACAATACAGGAGTAAACCGGATTTTCTGCCGGAAAATATCCTGCGAAGGAAGCCTGGTATTTAATATTCGCTTTTGCTCTAAACTTTCGATAATCAATTTGAGCGGTTCCGGTTTTACCGGCGAATTTGTATTCGTTTGTTTTTAGTTTATTTGCGGTTCCGGTTTCAACAACGCCCTCAAGTAATTGCTGCACTTTAAGGATTGTTTGTTCGGAAGCTATTTTTCGTTTAATGACTTTCGGTTTAAAAGTTTTTACGGTTTGGTCAAAGCTTCGGACCTCCGTAACCAGGTATGGCTTCATCATTCTTCCGCCATTAGCTACTGCATTATATAAAGTCAGTAATTGTAAGGGGGTAATTCGTACCTCATAACCAATTGACATCCAAGGCAATGAAATACCTGACCAATCATCATCTTTACTATAAGGTGTCTTGATATATGGTGCCGCTTCTCCATGAATCTCAATATTGGTCGGTAGATGCAGGTTGAAATCTTTAAGTCGTTCGACATATTTTTCATCTCCTCCTTTCTGATCACCGTAATATTTTTGGACCAGTTTACCCATGCCTACATTCGAAGAGATTTCGAATGCCCGTCGAATAGAAATAGTATCACTTTGGAAACTTTCCGGAGAACTGTCCAGCATTTCTTCCTCATAGAAAGTGTATTTTCCTTTTTCGATATCTATGCTATCATCCAGATCAACATAATCATCCTCCAATAATGCCATCATGGTCGCTAGTTTGTAAGTAGACCCTGGCTCAGTGGAAGCTCCGACAGCATAATTATAGATTTCAAAATATCCATCATTTTCGGTTTTCCCCAGGTTGGCAATCGCTTTAATTTTTCCGGTTTTCACCTCCATTAAAACTGCGGTTCCATGTTTGGCCTGATGATATTTTAAGCCTCTCAATAAAGCATCATGAGTTATATCCTGTAAGTTGATATCAATTGAAGTGACGATATCGTCTCCTCTTTTAGGCTCAATCGCAGTAAGATCTTCAACAGGAATGTAAGTGTTACTTGGTGCTCTGAACATTAATTTTTTACCGTCAGCTCCCCGAAGGATTTTATCATAGTATCCTTCTAACCCAACGGGTAAGTGTCCATCCCGCACATAACCCACGGTCCGGTAAGCCAACTCTTTAAAGGGGCGTTCTCGTTTAGGATTAGGTCGCACAATAAATCCACCTCGCATCTGTCCACGGTTGAACAATGGAAATCGGCTCATCATTTCCTTTTCGATATAAGTTGCATTCCTTTTAATCAAGTAATTGCGCTCTTTTTCCGCTCTTGCTCTTTCGAGCTCTTCCCGCATTCCACCCGGTGTATAGGCATTATTAACATACCGGGCCAACATCACAGATAAGGAATCAATATTATTGTTCCAGTCTTCGGGATTCATCGCCGTAGAGTTAGGATCAAATCGTATTTCAAAGAACGGTAGCGAAGTTGCCAGCAAACTGCCATCTTCAGTAAGTATATTTCCACGTTCGGCTTCGATCACAATCGAATCGACGTATAAACTTTCGCCAATGGTTCGCCATTTTTCACCTTGACGAACACTAATGTTAATCGTTTGCGCAAATAACAACACCCCGAAGAGGATCACCCCTACCAGCACCACGTATACCCTAATCAGTACTTCATTCTTAATATCCATACCGGCTGCTGTTGTCTACGAATTTATTGTTCGCTTTTGACAATAATTTTATTTGGTTTTTTACGGCTACCTCGTAGTCCCTCATCTTTTAGAGCCTTGACTACTTCGGAGCGTTTTGTTTCATACATTGATTCGGATTTTAGCGACATATACTTCCATCGTAGCTGACGCAATTCCGATTGAGTTTTTTGAATCTCGCGAACCTTCTTTTCTGCATAAAGAGCATTCGCGATATATATCATAGCGAGAAAACTGACAAAAAATACAAAAGGAAAATTCTTAAGGATCAGCTCTGCTGTCAGACTCCCTAATGCGGTATAATCCCTTATTGTCTTTTTCTTCGCCATGGGCTTTTTAATAATTATTCTATGAGCTCGCCTGCCTACGGCAAGCTACGTCGCTGATTAGCCAGAGCAATAATACTTTGACTTATCTCTGGGAGGTAAACTAAGTCAAACCTCATATATCAGTATTGACAAAACTCACATCTTTTACAGCCTTCTTCTTTATTTTTTCTCTGCTATACGCATTTTTGCACTGCGTGCGCGTGGATTTCGATGGATTTCTTCCTCGGTAGGCAAAATGGCTTTTTTAGTAATCACCTTAAACGGGCGATCAATGTTACCATAAAAGTCTTTGACATACTCGCCAGTAAAATTCCCTGCTTTGAAAAAGTTTTTCACTAAACGATCTTCTAAGGAGTGGTAAGAAATAATCACTAAGCGAGCTCCTGGCTTTAGCACCTCTCGTGCATCATTTAAAAAATCACGAAGTGCGCCCATCTCATCATTTACTTCTATTCGAAGCGCCTGAAAAACCTGAGCCAGATAACGATTACGATTACCTCGTATCAAAGGTTGAATCATCTGCAAAAAGTCACCAATTCGGCGTAAAGGCTGACTAGAGCGTTCTTCTACAATCCGCAAAGCCAAGGACTTTGCATTACGTACTTCGCCGTAGGCACTAAACAAAGATTGTAAAGCCTCAGCGTCATAAGAACCTAATACATCAGCTGCAGTAAGATCACCCTGCTGATTCATTCGCATGTCAAGATCAGTATCATATCGAAAAGAAAATCCACGACTAGCATCGTCCAACTGATGGGAGGAAACTCCCAAATCTGCAAGTATACCATCTACGGCCTTATGGCCATGCAAGCGAAGAAATCGCTTTAGGTATCGAAAGTTGTGGTGGACAAAGGTGAAGTGTTCATTTTCATTCTCAGATACATTCGGTAAAGTGTCTTCATCCTGGTCGAAACCAAAGAGATGCCCTTTGGCACCTAGTTTTTGTAAAATCAAACTGGAATGTCCGCCGCCGCCAAATGTGGCATCAACAAAAACTCCATTTTTATCTTGAATTAAAGCATCAATACTTTCGTTCAATAATACCGGTTCATGATAATTACTCATTTCTATTATCATTATCTAAATCATGACCAGTATCCGTAAAAAGATCATCCATATTCACATCTCCCATAACGGACTCTGCCAAGGTGGAAAAATCTTCCGGTTCTTCATCTAATTCTCCGTGGTAACTAGCTTTTGACCAAATCTCCATTCGATCATTAATTGCGAATAGCACTGCATCTTTTTCGATCCCTGCGTACTCCAAAAGGTTTTTGGTAAGCAAGACTCGCTCTGATGAATCTGGCGAAAGCTCGGTAGCTCCCCGGTAGAAATAGCGAATAAACTTTCTATTTTTTGCGACATAAGGATTCAACTTTTTGACCCTGGCGCTTAGAATATCCCAAACAGATTTGGGATAAAGAGTTAGACAACGCTCGACACCTCGATTAACCACGAAAGTTTGCGTCCCTTCTCCGAGCTGCTTAAGCAGCGACGAAGGTAGGCGCATCCTCCCTTTTGCGTCAATTTTGCATTCAAATTCGCCTAGAAGCTCGAGCATGTTATCAATTTTGATCAAATTCTGAAGTAAATATACTACTTTCTGCCACTTTTCACCACAAATACCCACCAATCAAGCAAAAAAAGTTTTCCACAGGCATTCGCTCAAAATTTCGAATTGCACGAAAATAAGCAAATAGTGGAAAAAATAGCGTTATATATCAACCAAAAAATGATACTCTTGCAAAAAACACGGATACTGTGTTCTTTAACACCTCCACATTTTACCACTTTCACGTAAAAAAGGTTCAAATCTGTCCAAAAAGTTGTTCATAATTCCATTTTTCACGGAATTACTGTCTTGCATAACTATTTGAAAAGCTTTTCCAACGCATTTGGAGTACTCCTTTAATCGCTTCACTCACTATACTGGTGTTCATTTTTGACTCCCCCTCTACCCGATCCGCAAAAGTTATTGGGACCTCGCTAATCTTAAATCCTAAAGTATGAGCGGCAAATTTCATTTCAATCTGAAAAGCATAGCCCACAAAACGGATTTTATCTAGGTCTATCGCTTCTAATACTTTCCGCGAGTAACAAATGAAACCTGCGGTAGGGTCTTTTACATTCATAAAAGTCACCAATCGTACATAAAGAGATGCACCATAGGAAAGTAGAATTCTATCTAATGGCCAGTTTTCTAATTTACCTCCTTTGACATATCGAGAGCCAACTGCCAGATCTGCCCCTTTTTCTACACATGCCGATTTAAGCCTTAACAAATCTTTCGGATTATGAGAAAAATCTGCATCCATCTCAAAAAGATAATCATACTGACGTTCGAGGCCCCATCTAAATCCAGCAATATATGCGGTACCCAAACCGAGCTTTCCTTTACGCTCTAGTATAAAGAGTTCATTTGCTCCGGATCGCATCATTTCTTTGACAATAGAAGCTGTACCATCAGGAGAACCATCATCTACAATCAGTACATGGAATCCATCGGATAAATCGAATACTGCCTGGATGATCTTGGCAATATTCTCTTTCTCATTATAGGTAGGTATGATGACTAGACTCTTAGGCATTGGTAGCTAGCAGGGTTAATAGCTCAATTTTGTTGAAGCGCAAATATATATATAAATCCTATTAAAAAAGCCAGGACTTGGAATTTGCGCTAATATCAGGCATTCAATTATAATATCTGTCTTTTTAATAATCTGGTATTCTGCAAAAACTGTTTTATATTACGGAAACCATTTGACTGGATTTTATACTCAAAAATCCGCAATTGGTTCAATATTAAATCAAATTAATAAAACATAAACAACCTAACCAATGCTCAACCTTTCTGTTATCCTGGAGGATAGTGCCCGACGTTATCCAGACAAAGATGCTTTTACATTTATGGACACCACGCTTTCATTTTCGCAAATGAATGCTGCGGCTAATCAAATCGCTAATGGTCTTCGATCCAAAGGTGTAGGACATGGTGATAAGGTAGCCATTAGTTGTCTGAACCTCCCCTATTTCCCCATGATATATTTTGGTATTTTAAAATGCGGGGCTACGGTTGTCCCTTTGAGTGTTTTGTTAAAAAAAGATGAAATAGAATACCATTTAAAAGATTCTGACGCAAAGGCATATTTTAGTTTTATCGGCACACCAGATTTACCAATGGCCGCCGAAGGTTACGAGGCGTTTCAGCGAACGGATTCCTGCGAACACTATTTTATCGCAACAGCTAAACCTACGGACGCATCTCCTATCGAGGGTGTCCCTACACTAGGAAGTTTAATGGCAAACATGGCTCCGACTACTGTAACAGAACCTACCAGTGCTGAGGATACCGCCGTTATCATCTATACTTCAGGGACAACTGGTCGACCTAAAGGTGCCGAGCTAACCCATTCTAACTTAATGCTCAATGCGATCTTATCTACAAATATTGTGGATACGCAACCAGAAGATACACAGTTAATTGTATTACCATTGTTCCACATTTTTGCAATGACCTGCCTGATGAATGCGGGTATATATAAAGGAACATCAAGTATTCTTTTACCACGTTTTGAAGCAGAAGCTGCGCTTGGCTTAATGCAAAAACATAGCATCACCATCTTTGCCGGAGTCCCTACAATGTACTGGGGCTTACTGAATTATCAAGGTGACAAATTTGACCTGGAGGCAATTTCGAATAATTTAAAAACTTGCGTTTCCGGAGGCGCTTCCCTCCCCGTAAAAGTCCTAGAAGATTTCGAAAAGAAATTTAATGTCATGATCCTTGAAGGATATGGCATGTCAGAAGGTGCCCCCGTAGTCACCTTCAACCATAGAGAGGTTGGTCGAAAACCCGGGAGTGTGGGAACACCAGTATGGGGCGTGGAGGTAAAACTCGTTGATGACCAAGACCAGGAAGTCCCTCAGGGAGAAAAAGGCGAACTAATTTACAGAGGACACAATGTGATGAAAGGCTATTACAAACGTCCAAAGGTTAATGCTGAAGTATTAAGAGGTGGATGGTTACATAGTGGTGATGTAGCCATTAAGGATGAAGATGGTTTTTTCTACATCGTTGATCGCACCAAGGACATGATCATCCGTGGAGGACTGAATGTTTACCCTCGAGAAGTCGAAGAGGTCATCATTAAACATGATGATGTATCATTAGTGGCTGTTATTGGAATTCCGGACGACCAGTTCGGCGAAGATATTAAAGCTTGCGTGGTGCTTAAAGAAGGAGCCACAGTAGACGAGGCTACGTTGCAGGCCTGGACAAAGGAAAGAATTGCTGCGTATAAATACCCAAGGGTTATTGAATTTATGGATGCCCTACCGATGAGCGCTACAGGAAAGATCCTAAAGAAAGAACTCAGAAAATCTTAAGCGGGTATGGCAACTGAAACGTTTGACTACATTATTATAGGTGCAGGTTCGGCGGGCTGTGTGCTCGCTAATCGTTTATCGGCTGATCCAAAGCATAAGGTTTTACTATTGGAAGCTGGAAAAAAAGACAACAAAGCTGACATCCAGATCCCTGCTGCCTTTCCAAAACTTTATAAGTCAGATGTAGATTACGCTTACCATACCGTCCCGAGTCCTACTATGCATAATCGGGAGTTATTTCTGCCACGTGGTAAAACACTCGGTGGATCAAGTAGCATTAATGCTATGATTTATATTCGTGGAAACCGGCAGGATTACCAGGAGTGGAGTGAGCTTGGCAATAAAGGATGGTCCTACGATGAAGTACTACCTTATTTTAAAAAATCAGAGCACCAGGAGGTTATAAAAAATGACCTTCACGGAACCAATGGCCCTTTAAATGTTACCAATCGAAAATATACCAATCATCTTTCTGATGTCTTTATAAAAGCAGGACAAGAGTTAGGATATCGCCATAATCCGGATTTTAATGGTGAACAACAAGAAGGCTTTGGTTATTATCAGGTTACACAAAAGAATGGCCAAAGATGTAGTACCGCAAAAGCTTTTTTGCACCCTGTAGCGAAGCGAGCTAACCTTGCTATCAAGACGGAAGCAACAGTCGAGCGAATTATTTGTAAAAATAAAAGAGCAGTCGCAGTTCAATACCAGCACAAGGGACGTTCTGTCAGCGTCGCAGCTCAGCGAGAAATTATACTTAGTGCAGGCGCATATAACAGCCCACAACTTTTATTACTTTCAGGTATTGGAGCCCCGGAAGAATTAAAGAAACACAATATCCCTTTGGTTCATCCTTTAAAAGGGGTCGGCAAAAACCTTCAGGACCATCTGGTTTTCTTTTCGATATTTGATTCTTCATACAAACAGACACTGGACAAAGCAGAATCTTTCCCGGCTATTCTCAAAAACCTCGGCAATTATTTAATCAATAAGAAAGGGCCATTCAATTCAAATGTTGCGGAATCTGGTGGATTCGTTCGTTCTTCGAATGATCAGCCTGCAGCAGATATTCAATTCCACTTTGGCCCTGCCTATTTTGTAAATCATGGTTTTGTAAAGCCCAAAGGCAATGGGTATTCTATTGGTGGTAAAGTTTTAAATCCAAGTAGTACGGGTACTGTAAAGTTACGTTCAGCAAACGCAACGGATGCACCACTCATCGATCATAATTACATGAGCACCGATGATGATGTACGCCGAGCTATCTGGGGATTCCGTTTAAGTGAAAAACTTGGAATGACTAAAACTTTTGCTCCTTATCGAACAGGTAGATTCCTTCCTAAACAAGAACTAAAAGAAGATTCGGAGATTGAAGATTTTATCCGAGCGGAGGCTCTAACGCTATACCACCCGACAAGTACTTGTAAAATGGGCAATGATGAAATGGCTGTGGTAGACGACCAATTGCGTGTTCATGGACTCGCTGGTCTACGTGTCGTAGACGCTTCTATCATGCCCAATGTCACGCGTGGCAATACTAACGCACCAACGATTATGATTGCCGAAAAAGGCGCAGATATGATCCTAGCGGCTGCTAAATAGCTGGATAGTTTTGAGGATCTGCTTCATGCATTAAATTATATACTCCATTAAACACTTCTTCCGGGTTAGGCTTAGAAAAATAGTCTCCATCCGATCCAAAAGGTGGTCGATGTGCTTTTGCAGAAATCGTAATTGGTGCGGAATCCAGATACTTATACCCGTTTTGTTTTTCTAAAACCTCTTGCAGCATGTATGCAGTTGCTCCGCCCGGAACATCTTCATCAACAAAGACAATGCGATTAGTTTTTTGTAATGATACAACTATTCGATGTTCTAAATCAAACGGAAGTAAGGTCTGAATATCTATTAACTCGATAGAGATATTTCTTCGTTTCAATAATGTAATGGCTTCTTCCACCACTCGTACACAAGAGCCATAAGTTACAATAGTCACATCCGTTCCTTCCTGTAATACTTCCGGTACACCTAAGGGGACGGTATATGTTCCAATATTGTTTGGAAGTTCTTCCTTCAAACGATATCCATTCAGGCATTCGATGACTAATCCTGGGTCATCCGATTGAATCAGGGTGTTATACATTCCAACTGCCTGTGTCATATTCCGAGGTGTACAAATGTATATACCTCTCAATGACCCCAAAAGCATACTCATAGGAGAGCCCGCGTGCCATATCCCTTCGAGACGGTGTCCTCTGGTACGAATTATTGCCGGCGCTTGTTGGATACCATTACTTCTATACCTAAGTGTGGCCAGGTCATCAGAAAGCGGCTCAAGTCCATAAATAAGGTAATCAAGGTATTGGATTTCTGCAATTGGACGAAGCCCTCTCATTGACATCCCTATGGCTTGTCCCATAATTGACCACTCTCGGATCCCCGTGTCAAATACCCGCTCTTTACCATATCGTTTTTGTAATCCAGCGAATCCTTGATTTACATCCCCAATGTGTCCGACATCTTCTCCAAAGGCAAAGACATTGGATTTTTCTTTCAGGGTTATATCGAAATAATTATTAAGTAATTGATATCCATTAATGAGTTTTGGGTTCTCATCATAAGTAGGTGCAATTACCGGAATATTCAATGCTGCATTCTTAGAATCACTATAGAGGCGGGAGTGATATCGTTCAACACCTTTTTCTTTACCTTCTTTGACAAATAATTTCAACTCCTTGACAGCAGGTGTATCATTATGCCCTACAAAAAACAACATTCGTCGAGCGTTCTGAAGAATAGAGGAAAAAACAGGATCAATTTGCTTTCGAAGTTCATCATTGATACGATTAACCTCAACTTTTTCTATAGCTTCGTTAACTAGCTTTCCATAAATTTCTTTTAGCTGAGTAAGTGATTCTTTTACGGGAGTCATGTAGGCCTTCCAGGCTCGATTCCGTGCTTCTTTTACATATACTTTTGCCTCAGCCGCAATATTATTAACAACCTCTTCTGTAGCGAGTCCCTCATCAATGATCCACTGCCGCATAACCTGAATACAATCTTTTTCCTTTTCCCATGCTAAACGGTCTTTGCTTTTGTAACGCTCATGTGATCCAGAAGTAGAGTGTCCCTGTGGCTGTGTTAGTTCATCGATGTGAAAGACAGCCGGTGTATGCGTTTTTCGCATTTTGGCAATCCCCTGCTCATAAGCTTTGACCAGACTTGGATAATCCCAACCTTTGAGATAATAGATGTCAATTCCGTTTGTATCTTTCTTTTTTTCTAGCCCGGATAATGCTTCTGAGATATTACCTTTTGTAGTTTGATATTCTTTAGGTACGGAAATACCATATCCATCATCCCAGATAGATACCGCCATTGGCACCTGCAATACTCCGGCAGCATTAAGTGTTTCCCAGAAGATACCTTCAGAGGTACTTGCATCTCCGATAGTTACAAAGCAAACTTCATTACCTTTTTCAGAAAACTGGGTTGAATTGTTTAGGGTCTCGCTCTCTCGGTATTTTTTTGAAGCTAGCGCTAAGCCTAAACCCCGTGCCATCTGACCGGCAGTACAAGAAATGTCTGAAGATATATTGTAGATATTTTTGTGACTCGTCCATTCGCCATTTTCATCAACATTTGGAGTAGCAAAATGACTATTCATCTGACGGCCACCTGAGAATGGATCATTCTCCGTATCTGCATAAAGCTGTGCAAAAAATGCTTCGATAGTGCTAATCCCCAGCGCAAACATAAAAGTTTGATCTCTGTAGTAGCCAGATCGCCAGTCGCCTTTTTTGAAAGCACGTGCCATAGCAACTTGTGGGACCTCTTTGCCATCACCGAGAATCCCAAATTTTGCTTTCCCAGTAAGTACCTCTTTTCGGCCCAGCAAGCTGGTCTCTCGACTAATGCAACACGTCCAAAAGTCATTAAGCACTTCCTTTACATATTCATTATTTGTTGCTCCGGATTGCTCAAAACTTTCAGACAAGACAGGGTTATCTATCATATTTTTTCGAAGATTACTTGGTTTAACTTGGTAGGAAAATTCGTGCCTTTCCTTTCGGGGCATCGAAATTCGCCACAAAAGTATAAAAAATTAACGGCAACATTGGTTCAATCTCACTATAAAAAGACCGTTAATTTGTCCGCTCGGGAGGTAAAACAAGCAGCTTTGGTGCATTATTTGTTTGTTATCAAGCTGAATAGTAAAATACGAATTTCTATTTAATTCCCTGAAATTCTTGAGTAATTTAAATTAAGTGTTTGTCTAAACGACTTCTTCCGTAATAATAAATAACTATTTTTTGCTATTAACGATACTTTAACGGGTAATCTCTTATGGTATCCTTTTTTTTTGATCTAGATTTAGATATCTTTGTATTACATTCTTTCATGAACAAAATTCTCAGTAAAATGAAAAAAATAGTAACGCTTTTTGCTCTTATTGCAATGATTTGTAGTGTTTCCTTTGCTCAAGTTCAGGAAGCTGCTCCTGCTGAAGGTGGCGCCATGCTTAAATTTGAATCTATGGTTGTAGATTATGGTAAGATTGAGCAAGGGTCAGATCCTTTACGTATGTTCAAATTCGAAAACATTGGTGATGCTCCTGCAGTTATCAAAAATGCTAAAGGGTCTTGTGGATGTACTGTACCTGAATGGCCAAAAGAGCCAATCATGATGGGTGAAAAAAGTGAAATTAAGGTTCGATATGACACTAAGCGTATCGGAAAATTCACAAAAAGAGTAACTTTAACTACTAATTATAGCGACGAACCTATCGTTTTGACGATCAAAGGAGAAGTCAACAAGAAGCCTGCTGAGCCAGCGGGAGTTCCTGAAAGTGCTCCTTCTATCTTAAATGGTGGTAAATAAGAAAAGTAAGTTTAATAAAAAAGCCCGCATTCGATGACTCGAATGCGGGCTTTTTTTGTGCTTAAAAGGTGATTTTATTAGATTTATGAGCCTATATCTTCCCTAGAATTAGGCAAAAAAGAAAACCCTTGCTTTGGAGCAAGGGTCTCTAACCCAAACAAATAAACACAAAAACTACTTTTAAAATAATTATTATATTACAATTATAATGCCTTTTTGGTTTTCAACCAAGATACTACCTTATTTTTTGTGACATTGAAAAATGACCTTTTATTATTTATTCAATTGCAACTCATTATGTTTCCCCCCTCGGAATTACCCTATTTTTAGGTATTTCTTTTTAAGCTGCTGTCACATATATAGGAGGCGTTTTTTTATCAAAAAACAAATAAGTTAATAGCCGATGTCTATATTCAATTTCTTACTTTTATAGCCATCATTTTGTCCTTATCTTATATAAAACCTTCTATTTAAACAACTATGCGTATACTAAAATTTGTTCTGGTCCTACTATTCACCAGTAGTTTCATCTTTTTCCTTAATCATCCCATCAAAAAAGAACCAAGAAACATACCTGCCATTGGCAAACTGCTCAATCCCTTTTCGGGCTTTTGGAATAATGCAGAACCCTATCATGCAGAAAGTGACGCTAGCTTTAACTTCCCCCAGTTAAGTGCTCCTGTAAAAGTGGTATATGATGACATTTTAGTTCCTCACATTTTTGCCGATAATCTTAGTGATGCGTGTTTTGTCCAAGGATTCATCCATGCAAAATATAGGTTATGGCAAATGGACATCGCGACCAGAGCAACTAGTGGACGATTATCAGAGGTCATGGGACCAACAACCATAAAGCGAGACAAAATGCAACGTCGAAAAGGGCTAGTTTTTGCTGCTGAAAACACCTTAAAAGTATGGGAAGCATCTCCAGAAGATTTTAAAAATCTACAAAGCTATACGGAAGGAGTAAATGCTTATATCAATCAACTTGCTGAAAGTGATTACCCAATTGAATTCAAATTGCTTGATTACAAACCGGAAGCATGGACTAATTTAAAATCTGCAATCTTTATTAAATCCATGGCTGAAACTCTATGTAGCAGAGAAGACGACCTGGAATCTACCAATGCTCTAAATGCTTTTGGAAAAGAAATATATGATTTCCTCTACCCTGACCTGAACCCAAAGCAAAGCCCGATTATACCCGCAGAAACAGAATGGACCTTTGATCCACTAGAAATACCCGAGGATTCTACCTCTCTACTCGGAATATATCAGCACGATCCCTTTGAAAAACCGGCCCCATTTATCGGAAGTAATAACTGGGCCGTAGCCGGATCAAAAACAAAATCAGGCAATCCTATTCTATGTAATGATCCGCATTTAAGACTCACTTTGCCTGCTATTTGGTACGAGCTTCAAATCACCACTCCTGAAGGATCAAGCTATGGCGTTAGTCTGCCAGGTACTCCAGGGATCATCATTGGTTTCAATGAGTATATCAGTTATGGCATGACAAACGTTGGCCATGACGTTTTAGATTATTACAAAATTCAATGGACCAATACGGATCGATCGTCTTATTTGCTTGATGGTGAACAAAAGCCGGTTAGGCTAAAAATTGAAACCATCAAAGTTAAAGACCAGGCAGATATTATCGATACCGTCCGATATACAGAATGGGGGCCGGTACTATACGAAGACCCCAAGCACCCCATGAAGGACCTGGCGATGCGATGGATAGCACATGATGGAGGGGCAAACGAGTTGAGCGTATTCAGAAAAATAAACAAGGCCAAAAACTTTGAGGACTACTATGACGCTGTTCAAGGCTTCGAAGCGCCCGCACAGAATATAGTATTTGCTTGTACAGATGGTGATATTGGCTTGAAAGTTCAAGGCAAATTTCCTTTAAAGAGAGCTGGACAAGGTCGTTTTATTCGTGATGGATCAAGTAGTTCCAACGGATGGTTAGGTTTTATTCCAAAAGATCAGAATCCACAATCCAGAAATCCAGCTCGTGGTTTTGTATCCTCCGCAAATCAGCATTCTACTGCTCCGGATTACCCATATTACTATCATGGCGGTTTTGAGGATTACCGAGGAAGAGCCCTAAATGATTTTCTGGAAAAAATGGATAATATCACCGTCGAAGATATGATGGCTTTGCAAGGCAATACCTTTAGCCAGAAAGCGGCAGATGCACTTCCTCTACTCCTAGCACAATCTAACTATGTCCCTCAGGGTGAATTAGAGCAATCACTTTTGCAAGAATTGATCAATTGGGATTATTACTTTTCTAAAGATAGTCGAGCACCGATCCTTTTCACCTACTGGTACGATGAGTTTTTTGAAATGACCTGGGATGAGATCAGAGCCAAACGAGAAACTCTAAACGCTCATATCCCCTACCCTGAAGACTGGCGAACGATTGCCTTACTGGAAGAAGATCCTGAGCATGTTTTTTTTGACATGCAATCTACCCATCCACAAAGGGAGACTGCAAAGGAAATAGCTACTGCTGCTTTCGCTACAGCAATCAAAGATTTAAAGACTCAAATTGAACGCGACCCGGATTTCAATTTATCAAAATACAAACAATCATCTGTCCCTCATTTAGGGCGGATTGATCCCTTCGGCAGCTCGTCCTTAAACGTCGGAGGAGACGGGAGTGCACTTAATGCCATTAAAGGAAAAAACGGCCCTTCCTGGAGAATGATTGTTGAAATGGGAACCCCGGTTAAAGCTTATGGTGTCTATCCTGGCGGCCAATCTGGAAATCCCGGAAGTCCATTTTATGACAACATGATCAGTCACTGGGAGAATGGCAGGTATTATGAAAAACATTTTATTAAGTCACCAGAAGCATTGGGCGAACAAACTTTATTTACAGAAACCTTTAGCAACTAATTCAATACTATGAAAATATTTATTTATTCGCTGATCATTGCCATTCTCGGATATCTACTTCGTGATCTTACCCCTTGGTGGTCAATTGCAATCATTGCCGGGATTGCCGGCGCTCTTGCCCGACTGTCTGGCATTAGAGCTTTCTTCATGGGGTTTCTTGGTGCAGCTTTACTCTGGGGTGTTTACACTTTCTTTGTAAACATGCAAAACGAAGGTACCCTTGCAAGTAAGATTGGAGAACTGTTTGGAAATATGAGTCCAATAGGTCTTATTCTCATCACGGCATTATTAGGAGGCTTTATTGGAGGCATGGGCGCATTAACAGGGCAGCTCGGGCGTTCTTTATTTTTGCCTCCCCGTCGATAATTCCATGTATTTTACCGAATCCATTTAAACCTAAATCAAGATTATTCGTACTTTCATTAAAATTTAATTTCTATGGATAGTCATTATAAATATGAAGAAGCAAAAAAGCGAGTAAAGAAGAAGAAAGGCTTCTACAGTCACCTTGCATCTTACCTTGTGATTAATACTGTCTTCTTTTTTGTCGTATTAATGAATAGCGGAACCTTTGGATGGTTGATCCCTGCCTCCTTTTGGGGCATCGGCTTGGCAATGCACTATTTAGGTGTTTTTGGATTCCCTGGTTCCGGTGGTGTTGGAGGTTCTGATTGGGAAGCCAGAGAGATTCAAAAAGAAATGGACAAAATGGAAGGAAGAATCCCTGATGAAAAACTTGACGACGAATTAGAACTTAAAGAGATTGAAAAAGAAAAACGTGGAGGTTGGAGTGATACAGACTTTGTCTGATTTGCCTTCCTTCGAAAGCTAAGCTCTTATAATAGTCTTTGCTGTCAATAAACGCCTTTGAGTGTAAAGAAAACACGCTGTTATTCACAAAGCTCCTCTCATACCTTTTCCAGGTACTTGTATTTTAACAATTACTTTAACAATGCGGCCTATTGCATTCGTCCTTGTATTTTAATAAATTGTAATGTTTTGTTTTCGTTGATTTAGCATTGCCGATACAAAACACCAAACAAATACAAACACAAAAAATTCCTCAAAGATGAAAAAAAGTATTCTCTTGGGCTTAATGCTCGTAGGGACAATGGTACTTGCGCAGGATACTATGTCCTCTAACAACTACCTTTCCCTTCGAAAACTTTCAAAAGAACATTATATTTCAAATCAACTACTGTTCTATTGCCGCCCTGTTACCACATCCGAAAAACTGGCAACAAACCCTCAATGGCTCTCTTCTTTAATGATAAGCTCTACAGGTGACACCCTCAATTTAACTGCTTGTTATGATAGTGAACAAGGCTTAATTGATGTTAAGCTTAATAAAAATTTATATCGACTTTATCCGGAAAAAGTGGCAGCTATATTATTAGGTAATAAAGTTTTAGTGACTGCGGATAAGGAAGAAAATGGCAGTCAATTTAGTTCTTATTTTGAATTATCTTACGAAGGAACTTTTAGCCTACTTCAAAAAGATAATATACGCTACATCTGGAAACCCGATCAAACGGTTGAAAAAATTGCCCGCTCCAAACGCCAGTTTGCACAAATTTTCGCACCTTATCAAAGAGAAACGCTAAATTTTATAAACAGCAACAGGTTAAAACTAAATCGAAAAGCAGATCTTATTCAAATATTGAATTACGCTAACTCCAATTTCAACTTTAGCCGACAGCTAGATTAGAATAGTCAGCCATGTCTTTAAAATCTTGGCTAGAAAACAATTAATTTCTTTGTCTCACCGGTTATAATAAGTTTAAATCGCTTCTTAATTTAGCGCTCTTAAATTTAATCATACATGACCGAGAAACACTTACAGTTAATTGCTCAGGAGTTAGCCCTACCTGCCAGAAAGATTCAAGCCACTGCCCGTCTTCTGGGAGAAGGAGCTACCATACCCTTCATTGCTCGTTATCGAAAGGAAGCAACCGGCTCGCTGGACGAAGTCCAAATCGGCGCTGTTAAATCAGCGATAAAAAAATATGAAGAACTAGAGACTCGACGAGAGAGCATCCTCAAAAGTATTGAGGAACAAGGAAAACTTACGCCTGACTTAAAAACCAAGATTACCAATACGTATAACCCTACAGAGTTAGAGGATCTTTATTTGCCTTATAAAAAGAAGAGAAAAACTCGTGCAACGATCGCCAAGGAAAAAGGCCTGGAGCCTCTTGCTGACGTTATTTTCAAGCAAGATCATATTGATTTGGACAGCTTTGCATTTAAGTTTGTAAATGATGATGTTCCTAGTATCGAAGAAGCACTTCAAGGCGCTCGTGACATCATTGCAGAGCATGTAAACGAAGATAAAGATGCCCGAGACAAGATAAGAGGGCTTTTTAATCGCAGTGCTACCATTAGGGCAAAACTAGCAAGAGGCAAAGAGGAGGAAGGGGCAAAATATAGAGATTATTTTGAGTTCGAAGAACAATTGAAACGCATTCCTTCTCATCGCTTATTGGCGATTAGACGCGGTGAAGACGAAGGCATACTAAGAGTGACGCTGGGCCCAGAAGAAGAGGAAGCGCTTTTTCAATTAGAGCGTATTTTCCTGAAATCTCATGGGGCTGTTGCGGAACAAATGAAGGAAGCAATAAAAGACGCTTATAAAAGACTACTATCCTCATCAATTGAAACCGAATTCCGAAATTCTTCTAAAGAGCTTGCAGATGCAGAAGCCATTGATGTCTTTACCGAAAACCTTCGACAATTACTCCTTGCGGCCCCTTTAGGTCAACAACGCCTTTTAGCACTTGACCCCGGCTTCCGTACAGGATGCAAAGTGGTTTGTCTGGACCAAAATGGCGATTTACTTTATAATACCACTATTTATCCTCACCCTCCTCAGCAACAGGTAAACGAGGCAATGGATACTATTCATTCGCTGGTCTCCCGTTACAAGATTCAGGCTATCGCTGTCGGCAACGGAACTGCCAGCAAAGAAACGATGAGTATTTGCAAACGCATCAATTTTGAAAACAAAATAGATATCTATCTGGTAAGCGAAAGCGGCGCTTCTATCTATTCCGCCTCCGCAATTGCAAGAGAAGAATTTCCGGATAAAGATGTTACCGTCAGAGGTGCTGTTTCTATCGGTCGTCGATTAATGGATCCTTTAGCAGAGCTTGTAAAAATTGATGCGAAGTCAATTGGAGTTGGCCAATACCAGCACGATGTTAATCAGGTCAAACTTAAAGAAAGTCTGGATGCTACCGTTGAAAGCTGTGTTAATGCTGTAGGGATCAACCTTAACACTGCAAGTCGTCACCTTTTAACTTACGTTTCCGGTCTGGGTCCTACCCTTGCAAAAAACATAGTCGAATATCGTTCTGAGAATGGTTCTTTCAAAAAACGATCTGAACTTAAAAAGGTAGCCAGAATGGGAGACAAAGCTTATGAACAATGTGCTGGTTTCTTAAGAGTTCGCAAAGGAACTAACCCGCTGGATAATACCGCAGTGCATCCGGAATCCTATAAAGTAGTCCAACAAATGGCTAAAGATCTGGGGGCATCTGTCGAAGAACTCATAGCAAATCCAACACTACGAAAAAGTGTCAACCTACAAAGCTATGTAAACGACACGATTGGTCTTCCAACCTTGCAGGACATCATGAAGGAACTTAACAAACCAGGACTTGACCCAAGGGGTGAAGCCAAGAGTTTTAGCTTCGCAGACGGCATAAATACCATAGATGACATTAGCCCGGGGATGGTATTACCAGGTATTGTTACTAACATTACTAAGTTTGGTGCATTCGTAGATATCGGAATTAAGGAAGGAGGCTTAGTACACGTTTCGCAAATGGCGGATCGCTTTGTAAAAGACCCCGCTGAAATTGTAAAACTTCAACAAGAAGTACGTGTAAGAGTTTTGGAAGTAGACAAGCAGAGAGGCCGTGTTAGTCTTTCTATGAAGGCTTAAGCTATTGGTCTATAGTTGGGTTTCTACATTAAAATGAAGGTACCGATCCTATCGTTCTGTTTTTATAAAATTGAACAGGAAACGAAATAAGATTCAGTAGCTTATTTAAAAATTACCTCGTATCTTAGATAGACATACAACATCCCCGACTATGATTAATACTACATCCAGGATTAAGCCTTTAGAAGAAATTCTTGCTTACAAAAATACTGCGGTCGTTGAACGCTTCAAGAAAATGTCTCCTAATGCCGCAGATGAGGCAGAAATGATCTTTGATGATCTCAAACGTTTTTTATGGCTGGTAGCCACAACGGAAGAAAAGAGGAAAGAAGGAACAGCATTACCTGACATAAGCTTTAGTGAAAGCATGATCATTATTGATGAGATGTGGCATTCATTTATATTGCTCACCGAATATTATGCGGACTTTTGCGAAAAATACCTCGGGCAGTTTATTCACCACCCTACTGCGATGGATAAGTTTGAGGAAAACCTTAAGTCGATGGATCGGGAAGCTGCACTAGAAATTTTCTTAAATGAATTAGTTGGACTTGTGTATGAAGAACTAGGTGATGAAACGGCTGTCAGATGGTTTGATTATTATTTCAAATATCCATATCATAAATAAAAAATCGGCCATCCAGGTATATACCCAGATGGCCGAAATTGCTTTTAGCAACTTGTAAATTAGTCACCAGAACCTACAGGAGGAGGGCATCCAGTGATACCACCTTTAAGGTTACGCTGTACAAGTTTCTCAACAATTGCGTTCTTTTTAGACTTAAGATCCTCAAGTCTGTTTTGCTTTTTGTTTTTCATGTTAAACAAAATTTTTAGGTTAAAAATAAAAGATCTATATAAATGAGAGTGAGATCATTTTTATGAATCTCACGATTCATTCCGTAATTATGTGTTTTTAAAATCGTCTACTCTGATCTGCTGAGCTGGTCGTTCGTTTACGCGCAGCTTTCACTTTAGCACTTCCGAAGGATGTTGAATAAGTCAATCGAATCACTCTGGTTTCCACATCAAAGGTGCTGGAGTTATTTAAATTAAGCGCTGGCACAAGAGTATCAGACCGCCATATATTCGTCCTTAACAAATCGCTGGCACTCAAGCTCAGCGTCCCCCAATCATTGGGTAATACTTTTTGAATCCCCAAATTTATCGCTCCCTTGTCTCTAACCCGTAACAGTCCATAAAATGCCGTCGAATGATAAATCCCGTTAAGTTCAAAGATCCATCTATTAGGTAAAGTAAAAGTATGAGTACTCGAGATTACATAAGCATTTAAAGTTTGGCGACTCTCTTCATTATCTTTATTAATAATCAATGTATTCCGCCCCCAATCATACATATTTTGGGTTTCCCACCATTTTGCAATCCGAACAGGAGCAGTGATTCTAAAGCCAAATAATTGTTCTTCATCAATATTTAGAGTCGTATAAATCTGGGTGTTTGTACTTGGATCAACAACTGGCTGATATTTATAAATCGCATCTTTTGTACGGCCGTAGGTCGTAGTCAATAAAATGTTTTTCAATCGGTAGCTTAAGCGCAGATTATCTGTAACCCCCGGCAACAGGTTTGGATTCCCACTAAAAAAAGTATTAGGATCAATAAACGTAACAAATGGTGCTAATTCATCAAATGCCGGACGTGTAATTCTTTTACTATAGGAAAACTGTAATTGCTGTTGTTCTTTTAGTTTATGTGTGATGAATAGACTTGGAAAAAAATTATCAAATTCTAAATCAAGGTATTCCGGGTCAAGTTGAGTACTCAAGAGGTAGTCTGTATATTCATAACGGACGCCAAATATTGCACTAGTCTTATCATTCAATTTATAATCAACAGAGGTATATGCTGCTGCGATATTTTCTTCAAGACTATAATCCTGACTAAATCTATCGTTTTTAATAAACTCGCCGTTTAGTAAATCCTCTACAAGGATATCATTATCAAATTGACTACGATAACCTTTTACCCCAAGCTTTAGTCGAAGCTTATCCCCTACACTCTTAGAATAGTCCAACTTTAAGGAAAGGTTATTGATAGGTGCAACCCTATTCATAATCACCTCACCTGTATTGATTAGTTCCTGGTTACGATCATAAAAATCATTAGCGTAAGTTGAAGGATTGTTATTCGCATAAGCTAAATAATCAACATCAAACTCGAGTTGTTCTCCTTCTTTAAACTCATGATGCAAATAGACATTAAACATGGCATGCTCGAGGCGTCTTTCTTCAACATTCAAATTATTTACAATAGAATGTAGCTGATCATTCTCCTCGAACCTTGATCGGTTATCTGCTTCTGTTAGACTGTTATTTATAAACCCGGTTGCGAATCCACCAATTGTGGTCTTCTTAGAAATTTCAATATCTGCTCCGATCCTTACATTATGCGAAAAAGATTCTTTTAACCGCATATTACGGGTATCTGTAAAAATGGAGTTTCCTGCTTGTTGCACTAAACGGTCAAAAGAATAAATACTTTCAGAAAAAACATTCCGGAAGGAATATGAACCATAAATATTCGACCGATTGGTCCGATGATTTATATTAATAGAGCCTCCGTATTTGAGTCGCTTACCATAGCCAGCGTTAAAAGAATAAGAACCATTCGTCCCTATTTCCGGGTTTTTCTTAGTAATAATCTTGATTAATCCGCCTTTACCTTCCGCTTCATATTCCGCAGGCGGAGTTTCGTACAACTCAATTTTCTCAATGGTTTCCGCATTAATAGATCGAAGTAAATTAAAAAGTGCATTCAATGGCATCCGGTTTAGCTTCCCGTCAATCATCACCAGAACGCCCTGGTTTCCATTTACACTCAAACTGTTATTTAATTCATTGACAGATACACCAGGAATTCGGGACATTACTTCTAATGCATTAGATCCCGCAGCAATAATGTTTTTCTCAACATTAACCACGAGGCGGTCAATTTGCTGTTCGTACAACATTTTTCTTGCTGTAATACTAACCGCTTCCAGTTGACTTTCAATCCGCTTTAAAATGATGGTCCCTAACTCATAGGCTTCTTCTGCTTCATAATTATTGACTGGTCGATACGCAGTTTCAAAGCCAATCATCGAGACTGCAACGATATAATCACCCGCATCAACTTCATCGATCGTAAATGTCCCGACATCAGTTGCTACTGCCCCTTTTACTAAAGTGGAATCTTCATTTGATAATAATAAAACGTTAGCGTAAGGAAGTGTCTCTTGTGATTGTGATACTACATCTCCTTTGATCGTTGCTTGCCCTGACAAAAGAGTAAATCCTCCCATCAGACTGAGCAACAAAGCAAAAATGCTTTTTCTCCAAAAGATTTGTTTGTTTAAATGCATAGAAATTGTAGTATCGTCTCCTTCGTTTGTTTAATCGAAGCAATATAACTATAACGCATCTTGTAATACAAGATGTCATTAACTGGAGCCAGACTTATGCATTGGTATTTTTAGCTTTGGGATTTTAAATCCTCATATACCAAATAAAATACGTTGCTAGTATACATACTAATGCATAATTCTGTATTAAATACTAGCGACTTGGTCAATTAACTTAAGTTGAAAATTCAATTCAACAAGAGAAAATGAAAGAGGAGTAATTTTATCTCAATAATATTAGCGAACCTCAAGATATAAACATTATCTATAATTCCAAATAGCACGGCTCTTTTTTAACACACACAATAAAAAAAATGTACCGCATTTTGTACCGCATTTGCCTAATGAAGTCTTTTCAAAATAAAGCTCTTTTCGTTAGACCACTGAAAATGAACGCACTAGTGAACATGACCATACAAAACGAATCCTCGACGATCCACAACGAATAAAAAGTTACTGTGCATGACAAAAGAACAATTATTATGTTTGTATGCATATACACGTAATCTATGCGTCTGTTAAAAACCATATTTCAATTCTTTTTTATCAAGTATCGAAAAGTTACTGCCGGGGGAGTATTGCTATTAATCCTGGGGTATTACTTCTGTTTACCTTCTCCCCTCTTCAAAGATCCTACATCGATAGTTTTGGAAGATCGTCATGAGCAATTAATGGGTGCAAGGATTGCCGGGGATGGCCAATGGCGATTCCCTCATAATGATAGCATTCCTGAGAAATTCAAAAAGGCAATTATCGAGTTTGAGGATCGACGCTTTTACGAACATCCTGGGATTGATCCCGTAGGGATTGGACGTGCAGTTCAACAGAACTTCAAAGAAGGTAAGATCGTCAGCGGTGGTAGTACCATCAGTATGCAAGTGATTCGAATGGCCAGAAAAGGTAAATCCCGGAATATACTGCAGAAAGTCATAGAGATGATTTTGGCAACTCGACTCGAACTAAAATATTCTAAAACTGAAATCCTGGCTTTTTATGCCAGTAATGCCCCTTTTGGAGGGAATGTGGTAGGACTGGATGCTGCCTCATGGCGATATTACGGAAAAGCCCCTAAGCATCTTAGCTGGAGCGAAGCGGCAACACTGGCAGTATTGCCTAATGCGCCAGCATTGATCCATCCTGGTCGAAATCGCGATGCACTCAAAGCAAAACGTAATCGATTACTAGATCGACTATTGGCCAGTGGGCAAATCGATGCATTAACCAACGAATTAGCAAAAGAAGAGTCCCTGCCCGAAAAGCCTTTAAGACTTCCAATGCTAGCACCTCACCTGATGGATCGTGCTTATAGCTCCCATTTCAGCGGACGTACGAGCGATGCTTCGCGAGCCGGAAAGAATCAGCGAACAAAAATAAATTCTACTCTTGACCGGGAACTACAGGAAAATGTTAACCGCATCCTGGAACGCCACCGGTTACACCTTAAAGAAAACCATATCCACAATCTAGCTGCAATCGTAGTAGAAGTAGAGAGTGGAGATATCCTTGCTTATGCCGGCAATGTAAAAGCTGGTGCCGAACACCATGAACAAGTAGATGTCATTAAAGCTCCACGAAGTACCGGAAGTATTTTAAAGCCTTTTCTCTATGCTATGGCGCTTAATGACGGTGCGCTTTTACCAAATTCTTTACTCGCTGATGTACCGACCCGGATGCATGGTTACAATCCCAAGAACTTCTACGAAACGTATGACGGAGTCGTACCTGCCGGCCGAGCCGTTTCGCGTTCGCTCAATGTCCCATTGGTTCGAATGCTTTCTGAATACGGCTTAGAAAAATTTCACTTTGGCTTGCAAAAACTTGGTTTCTCCACTATTAACCAGGCTCCGGACCATTACGGCTTAACACTCGTTTTGGGAGGTGCAGAAGCAAAGCTAGAGGATATTACAAATGCATACGTGGGTATGGCAAGAAGCCTGAATCATTTTTATGACTATAATGGCAAGTACAGTCATCAGGATTTCAGGCCATTAAACTTCGACTCAAAAGTAGCTGTACCGACCATAGAGAAATCCGAATTAAGTAAAGAGCCGACTGTTTTATCTGCTGCTGCAAGCTATCAAGCCTTTGAAGCTATGCAAAAAGTGGAACGGCCAAACTCTGAAGGGGATTGGGAACAATTCAACAGTAGTACTCCGATTGCCTGGAAAACCGGAACAAGCTTCGGGTTTAGGGATGCATGGGCCGTTGGTGTAACGCCAAAGTATGCTGTCGGCATTTGGGTGGGCAATGCCGATGGAGAAGGCCGACCAGGCCTGGTCGGCGTGAGAGCAGCGGCACCAGTCTTGTTCGATATTTATAATCAACTGGAAGGCTCCGATTGGTTTGATCCACCATATGATGAAATGGTAGAATCACTGGTCTGTAAGCAAAGTGGAATGCGCGCACTCCCCCACTGCGAAGCGGATACCAATTGGATTTATAAAAATGGTCTGAAGGCTCCGGCCTGTAAATTCCATCAAATGGTACATTTGGATCAAACTAAAACTTATCGGGTAAATGCCAGTTGTGAACTCCCGGAACAAATGGTGCATGAATCCTGGTTTTTACTTCCGCCTCTGGAAGAACATTACTTTAAATCGAGAAACCCAAATTATCGATCACTTCCGCCCTATCGTGCAGACTGTAATCATAACTTAGCTGTAGATGAGCAATCGATGCAGATGATCTACCCTAAACCCAAAGCTAAGATTTTTATCCCTCGTGATCTCGGCGGTAAAAAAAGTAAAACTGTATTCAAAGTAGCACATCGCAAACCAGAGTCGATTGTCTACTGGCACCTGGACAATTCTTACGTCGGACAGACGCAACACTTCCATGAGCTAGAACTTGCCCCAGCATCAGGCAAACATATCTTAACCCTGGTGGACGAAAGTGGATATAGTATCAAAAGAAAGTTTGAGATTCTGAAAGAATAGTAAAAAGCTGATTGGAATTGCTGGTGAAAGTTGCCCTGACTACCTGTCAAGAGATTATAGCTTTATACCCTAAAAAGATGGTAGCTATCCTTTAAATAAAAAATCTCCTACATTCGGAGGCTATTGAATGTAGGAGAACTAAACATACTATGAGAAAACTACACAACTACAATATATGCCAATATATTGCCATATGAAACCATGAATTATGAAATGGAAACACATTACTATTAAGTGGTATATATCTACAAGGAAGTGGTAATCGATGGATTTGGGGCAAAAAAAATTCCTACACCTAGAAGGGAAGAAGATGTAGGAAAATTAAACATACTATGAGAAAACTATTTGCAAGGTAAGCTTGCAATAGGCTTAAAAAAACATATAATTAGGCAGTGTACAGAAAACGAGGGCTAGCGGTGCAGCTACTTTAGAAAACGGTCACATAATTGTGAATTAATACCTTAGATTTAAGGTATTTAAGAAGGAAAAAATTTCCTGCACCTCAGGAGGGAGCAAGATGCAGGAAGATTAAACAAACATACTATGAGAAAACTAGGATAAATGTATTGCGATTTTATATCATATAAAAAGCTAATCTATCCTAAGGAGAACATATATAGACTAGTGGTAATATCTACCTAGGAAACGGTAGTAACCAATTACATAATAACCTAGAATCGGAAGATAAAGCGAAGCTAGCAGCTCTGATTGGTCAAAAGTTTACTCTTTCAACCATTTTTGATTGCTCCACGATGACTTATACCTATTGGTCTACCTTTTTAATTAAAAAAGAATTGGATTGGATAAGCTCACTAAAGAAAGGAAACAATTTTAGAAAGAGTGTTTCCCCTTAGCGCTTTTGAATGATCTCGACAGGAATCAGGATTTCCACTCTTGTACCATTGGGTTCATTCGTCTCTTCATTGTAGAGATCTGTGGTTTGTACAAGTACGTTACGATTTTTCGACTTATTAAGGATCTTAAGTCGCTGCTCTGTAATCATCGTCCCCTTGGATTTATGCCGGTTATGATAACCATCTTGCTCTTGCAAAAGCTTTACAGCTTCCCTACCGATCCCATTATCTTCGACAACACAAAGAATTGTATTCTCATCATGTAAACGGAAGTCAACTTTAATCAAGCCATTTTTTCTTTGGCGTAGGCCATGCTCTATGGAGTTCTCAACATAAGGTTGAACAATCATGGTTGGGACACCCATAATGTCTTCTTCGATTTCATCGTCAACCGTGATGTTATAATCCATTCGATCTCCAAACCGAAGTTTTTGACTGATAAAAAGATAGTTTTCCAGAAACTCCATTTCTTTCTCCAGACTAATCACTTCAAAATCAGAATACTCCAGACTCTGGCGCATGAGCTTAGCAAATTTTGCCAGATATTTGGAAGCATTATTCAACTCCTGAGATGTAATATACCGCTGGATGGAATTCAGCGCATTATACATAAAATGCGGATTCATCTGCGAACGAAGTGCTTTTAACTGAAGTCCAATAGACTCTAGTTTGAGCATCTCTGCCTCCTGCTTTTTCTTCTCTGCTTCATATTTAAACTCCAGCTCTGTAAGCTGCTGTTGTTTGGTCTGCTCCAGGTGATCTTCTTTGAAGCGATTGTGCAATTTCAGATAATTGAAGGCCTCCAGATATTTTCCTTGCTGCGCATTATATTCTGCAACTTCTTCACAAACGCGAGCCAACTGCTTTAGATCATTTTGCTTCTTCGCCAACTTGATAGCTTCCGCATAATGCTTCTCTACCTTCTTATCTTTCTTCATCGCAATGTAGAGCTGCGCCTTACGCATTTCTACTTTGGAGATATTCGTGTAATTCAAATTTTGGTTCCCCTTATATATTTTCTCCGCTCGCTCGTAAAGTCTCAAGGCCTCGTCATAATCTCCTTTTTTCACCTGAACAACACCTAAGTTCGCATAGGCTCCGGCACGTGCATCCAGACTAATATCATCTTTTACCTTAATGGCTTTCTTAAAGTATTCCTCTGCTTTTTCATGACGTCCCCTTCGCATATAAGCGTTCCCCGCATTGAGATAGTGCCAGGAAAGCCGTGTTCTCATCCCGAGTGATTCTGATAATTCTACGGCCTCTTCGAAAGCTTTGATACTCCTACTTACGTCGTCGGTCCGCTCGTATACCCGCCCCAGTGCACTTAGAATCTGCGCTCGAAAGACATAATCTTTGAGGCTCATCACAGATAACTGCAGGATATTTTTATCCGCTTCCAGTAATAGTTCAATACTCTTTGGGAAGTTTGCATATCGCTGCTGCAATAAGCCCTCTCTACTCATGTGCCAGGCCTCAAGCTGAGGATCCGGAAAGTTCTTAAGCGCCTTTGCGGCTTTATCCAGATAGGTGGTTGCTTTATCCAGCTCATTACGATTAATACAGGTCCCTACATAATCAATATAGCCCTCGATCTGTTGTTTGGTATCTCCCCGTTCCTCTAAGAGTTCAATTGCCTTTTTAAAATGAAAATCTGAAAGATTGAAATTATAGTTCTGATTCTCGGCAATTGCCATATTCAAATGATAAGCTAAGCGAAAATCCTGATCATCCACCTTATCAATCAATCCTGCCGTCTCCTGAAGGTACTTCGTTGCTTTTTTGTAATCCAGGTAAGCATAAGCTATTGTAAGCTCTTGTAACAACTCTAACCGCTGATAAGCATCAGTCGTCCTGGAAAGGCGCGTTTCCAGTGATTTGAGATTAGGTAATGCTACAGCAAATGTATTCATCTAAAGGAAAAATTGGATTATCTGACTTCAATATATAAAAAAAGGTCACATTTGATATAAATGTAACCTTTTTTTAATGTTTTAAAATGACTATCTATAATGGAACATCATCGCTAATATTCCCGTCATCGTTATTAGTATCTTGAATATGATTTGACGTTCCTCCATAGGTTTGAGACATATCGTCATCGCTTAACCTATCCATCCCCTGAAGGTTATACATTAAATCAGTTAGTATATTTTTATTTTTCTTTCCCATAGTAACTTTATTTAGTACTTGGTAATGTGTCGGTTTTGGTAATTTATGTTTGTTTAATCTACCGCAAAATAAAGATATTCTACCTTTAGATCAACAAAAATCAGTCTAATTTCTTTAAACAAATCGCTGAAAATTAAGACTTGAACCACACAATTAATTCAAATATAATACATAAATACCTGAAAAACAAATATTTACACCATTAATCAGTCATACTTAAGTTAAGTTTCTAAGGTAGATTATCAGCGAATAAAAGAAATTTAAACTTTGTGTAAAGAAAACCGGGGCTTAAAGTATGCAAACGGACCTGAATGAGTGCAATAGAATTCAGGGAGTAAGTGAAAAGATCGCCTAAATACCATCCTGTAATTCATTAATCTTGAGCATAAAAGCAGCTCTGCGACGGCGAGAGACTTCTATTTTCTTACTATCATCCATAATTAGGTAGCCGCCATCACCTTTCACAAATTTTCGCATGTAATTCAGGTTAATCAGGTGGCTTTTGTGTACTCTATAGAAATTAACGCCAGAAAGTAGCTCTTCGTAAGACTTGATAGTTTTTGAAGCGGTGATTTTTTCTCCTGAGCGAAGAAAGATATGGGTATAATTATCCTCCGCTTCGCATCGGATAATATCTTTAATGTTGATAAAGTAAATGCCATCTAGGGCAGAGATACTCATTTTCTCAAATGCATTAGGATGGTTATTAGGATGATAGCGTTGTTCGAAGACCTCCATTCGCTCTTTAATCTTATTACTATCACCAGCCTGAATTTTTTTGACCGCTTTTTTGAGTTCATCCGGGTCAATTGGCTTTAGGACATAGCCAATAGCGCTGTATTTGAATGCTTCTATTGCATATTCATCAAAAGCAGTAATAAAAATGATGTCAAAATCAGCGTCTCCATTGAGTTGTTTAAGGGTCTGAAAAACGTTACCATCTTCCAAATTGATATCTAAAAAAGCAACATCTGGTAAATTTTTCGATTTTGAGAATAAACTTAGTGCTTCTTTATTATTTTTGGCTTCCCCAACTACCTCGATTTCGGGACAATGTTCCCGAAGCATATTTTTGAGATTTTCCATTCCGAAAACCTCATCTTCAACAATGACAGCTTTGATCATAATAGTATGTTTGTAAAGGCAGTAGATTGAGCCACTTAAACGCTTGTTCAGCGCATTCAAAATTAACAAAAAAGAACAGCCCCTGCAAAGTTATTTTAAGGGTAACTTCTAAAGCACTGAATACAATCGAATGCTATATTGGCAAGAACAGTAAAATTTATATTTAGTTTTATTACTTTGCAAAACAAAAGTATAGGGAAAGATGCCCAGGACTCCTAATCCAACAAAAGAAAAAATCCACGAAATTATCTTCGAGGCGGATACCCCTCAGGGTAAAACGTTTGATGTTATTCTGATGATCATTATTCTTTTGAGTGTGGTCGTTGTGATGTTAGAGAGTGTAAGTTCTTATGAGGCGCAGTATGGTAAACTTTTTTTTATACTGGAATGGGTATTTACGATTTTTTTCTCCATTGAATATGGCCTAAGACTTTACTGTGTGTACAATCCCCGAAAGTATGCTACCAGCTTCTTTGGGATCATTGACCTTTTGGCTATCATTCCTACTTTCCTCAGTTTAATTATTACAGGTACACAATACTTAATAGTAATCAGAGCATTACGATTACTTCGGATTTTCCGGATTTTCAAATTAGTCAAGTTCCTTAATGAAGGAAACATCATTGTAAAAGCCCTCATTGCAAGTAGAGCTAAGATCTTGGTGTTTATGCTTTTTATTTTACTGCTGGTTACCATCCTGGGTTCTGTAATGTATTTAATTGAAGCAGAGTATAATGAAAAATTTGACAGTATTCCCCGGTCAATATATTGGGCCATTGTTACACTGACTACGGTAGGATACGGAGATATTTCTCCTTCAACCAGTTTTGGCCAATTTGTGGCTGCTTTTGTTATGCTCTTAGGTTATGCTGTCATAGCCGTTCCAACAGGAATTGTTTCTGCTGAAATAGCCCGTTCTGCAGGAACAATCAAAACGATTACAGCCCTAAACACACAGGCTTGTCGTTATTGTAGTCGGGAAGGACATGATGATGACGCTACCCATTGCAAATACTGTGGAGAGCTTTTGAATATTGAAAAATAATACGGGGAGTAAACCATTTGAAACAAACAAAATGAAGGATATTTTTGATTTAATTGCACGCATCCTAATCGCATGTATTTTTTTATTTGAAGCTTACGATTCGATCGTGTTCTTTAAGTCTACCAAAGAATTGATGACCGCTTATAATATTACCTGGCAACAAGACCTTTTGCTATCAGGTGCAATTTTCTTACTGCTTCTCGGTGGTATTCTTATTCTGATTGGATACAGATCTGGCCTAGGTGCAATTTTACTTTTGCTTTATTGGGTCCCCGTTACATTTATTCTCCACAGTTGGTGGAATGATCCTGTTGAATTACAGCGAATAGAATCCATAAACTTCATGAAAAACATTGCTATCATTGGTGGTTTATTGATGATATACATCAATGGGAGTGGAAGATATAGCATCAGGAGGTTATTCGCGACTACTAAGGTCTAAAACTATCCTGTATAAGCTTTTACTGCTCTGGCTACATTTTGTCCATCCATAGCAGCGGATATAATTCCTCCGGCGTAGCCTGCTCCTTCTCCACATGGGAATAAACCCGGAGCATCATCATGCATATAAGTTGCTTTATTTCGAGGTATTCTTACTGGTGAACTAGTTCGGCTTTCTGTACCAATAACATTAGCTTCTTCCGTAAAATAACCTTTCATTTTTTTCCCAAAGGTCCTTATTCCCTGCTTGAGTTTTTCAGCAATAAAATCAGGTAATAAGCCATGCATCGGCGCCGGATGAATCCCCGGAATATAGCTTGTTTCAGGTAGAGATTTTGACATTTTGTCCCGTACAAAATCTGTCAGGCGTTGAGCAGGTGCGTTTTGGGTACCATCACCATTCGCAAACATTTTTTGTTCTACTGCTTTTTGAAATTCTAATCCAGCAAATACTCCGTGCTCTTGATAAGCTCCTAGGTCCGATAATTCTACGGCAACTACAGTTCCACTATTTGCAAAGGCTGAATCCCGTCGCGACATAGACATTCCGTTTACCACAAGTTCACCAGGTGCGGTAGATGCCGGTACCACAAGGCCACCAGGGCACATACAAAAAGAAAATACACCACGGTCACCCACCTGGCAAGCTAGACGGTAGCTCGAAGCAGGCAATGCTTCCTCTCGCTGTCGTTGATTGTATTGAATTTTATCAATTAGAGCTTGAGGATGTTCAATCCTTACCCCCAAAGCGAAAGGTTTCGCCTCGACTTTGATATTAAGTCGGTCTAACAAATAGTAAATATCTCTTGCCGAGTGCCCGGTAGCTAGAATAACGGCTTCTCCTCTATATTCTTTTTCGTCATTGACAATCACCCCCAGTATTTTTCCATCTTTTCGGATCAAATCCGTCACCATTGCATCAAAATGAACTTCTCCGCCATATTGCTCGATCGTTGCCCGAATATTCGAAACAATCCCTGGCAACTTATTAGAGCCAATATGAGGATGCGCATCTACCAGAATATCTGATTTCGCACCATGCTCTACCAGGAGTCTCATTGCTTTGTAAATATTTCCACGTTTGTGCGAACGGGTATATAATTTTCCGTCGGAATAGGTTCCGGCGCCTCCTTCTCCAAAGCAATAGTTAGAGTGAGGATTTACCTCTCCGAATTGTTGGATTGCTCGCAGATCTCTTCGTCTGGCCCTGACATCTTTTCCACGATCCAGCACTATTGGCTTTAACCCTTGCTCAATAAGCTCTAATGCTGCGAAATATCCAGCAGGACCTGCCCCAACGATAATCACGGGAGGCTGATCATCAACCGGAACAAAGTTATCCAAGATTGCAGGCTCAGGAATAATCTGCTCCTCATAATAAAGTTCAACCCGTAACTGAAACCAGATTTGGCGGCCTCTTGCATCGACAGACCTTCTTATTACACGCCAATCTTTAGGCTTGCCTTTTTTATACTTCGATTTAGCAATACTCTTTTGCAGTATTAGTGCATTATCCGAAGCATCTTTAGGCGCCAGCTTTATATCTACCGTTTCGATCATGGCGCAAAAATACAAAGGAATATGGGAATCAGAATGGAATTCCTTAAGGGAACTTTCTATAGGTGAAAACGACTGGCATACGAAGGGATCTTCAGGTATGCGAAAAGAATAGAGACTTGAATGTCAATACCAATAAATTGTTATTTGAACTATTGTCCAGGATTAACTTCAACCGGTTCTGTGCGAATGAGGGTCTTCTGATCTTTTATTTCAAAATCTTCCGGGATCAAGATTCGTACTTTGATGATTTCAAAACATTCCTCTTTTTTCTTATTCCGAATAGGTCGACGGACTTTATCAACTGAGCGTAAGGTCATCTGATCTCCTGCTGCTTCTGCTTCGACATCATATCGGCCATCTTCTTTGAAAGCTTCGAAAATAGCTCTGGACGCGGAATATAATTCAATACTTGATTCGACTAGAATAGCATTTCCGGCCCATTCTACAATTTCATACTCGCCTGTCAGGTCGAGAGATACTGAATTACTCGACTCAATCTCGAAGCTCTGGTGCAAAATCTTTCGCACTTGTGCCTGTAGATCTACACTTATCAGACTTATTAATAGAAACAAAATGGAATATCTCATGATGTTTGTTTTCGTGTTATATGCCAAAAATACGGCCAATCGCCTCCATAAGCAATTAACGCAGAAGTATTAAGGTTATTTTAACGGGATTTGTATAGGAAACATAAAAGAGAAGCAACCCAACTAACCATCGCGAGGAATACATCAAAGTCAAATAAAGTAAAATGAAAACGAGAATAAGACCGTAAAACAGGTTCTACGGCATTGGTACCAAGCTAGCAGAAGCTTCATCTGCCATTTTTACGGTAACATCCTTAGGAGTAAAAACAGTATAGACAATGTTTTCTTTCAATAATTGCCCTCGCACCCGGATTTCTTTGCGCATTGCAGGAGCTGCGATTAACATAAAATCATCCTGGAATTCAGCTTTTAGGTTATACCTTCCTACCTGAACCAAAGATTTGATCATATGACTAGCTGCATCTTCCAAAGTGATTTCCATCTGGATACGCATAATTTTGCTATCCCAGGATTTGACTTCTACGTTATCCCCTAAGTCGAGTAATACTGTTTCTTTTCCTTGAAGATTAAAAGATTTGACGAGCGTTTTCTCTGTTTTCGTCTGAGCATAACCAACATTGACTGTCAATATCAGGGTAAAAATTGTCAATATTGTTAGGTTCTTAATCATTAGGTTCCGGTTTTAAGAATTACTTTAATATAGAATATTTATTCGACAATAACAAGGTAATTCAAAATTTAATTTTGACTAACTAAGTATTTGTCTAATTTTTATTAGGCGATTTAGCAATTTTTCCAATTCGTCTAATGGTAGCATATTTGCACCATCTGACTTGGCTTTTGCAGGATTTGGATGGGTTTCGATAAATAAACCATCTACACCTACTGCTACTCCAGCCCGAGCGATTGTATCGATCAAAGCGGGACGCCCACCGGTTATACCATTTCCTTGATTAGGTTGTTGAAGAGAATGTGTGCAGTCGAGAATTACTTGGGCACCAAATGATTGCATCACTGGAATGCCCCTAAAGTCGACTACTAAATCTGTATATCCAAAAGTTGTACCTCTTTCTGTTAACCAAACCTTATCATTACCAGAATCAATGACTTTTTGCATAGCAAACTGCATCGCTTCGGCGCTTAAAAATTGTCCTTTTTTGATATTAACGACCTTAGAAGTATTAGCAGCGGCAACTAAAAGATCAGTTTGACGGCACAAAAAGGCTGGAATTTGCAGGACATCTACGTATTCAGCAGCCATAGTTGCTTCGGCTGCCTCATGGATATCAGTTGTTACGGGTACTTGAAAATGATCCGCTACTTCCCTTAAGATTGAAAGTGCTTTTTCATCTCCAATTCCGGTAAATGAATCGATCCTCGATCGATTTGCTTTTCGATAAGAGCCCTTAAAAACAAAAGGAATCTTAAGTTTATCACAGATATTTACAATCCTTTCGGCAATCTGAAAGGCGAGGTCACGATCTTCGATTGCGCAGGAGCCTGCGATTAAAAAAAAATTACCCTGATCGGTGTAACGTAATTTAGGTATAGTATTAAGGTCCATACAAAGATTTTTGCTGGCCCAAAGGTAGAAAATAAAGGAGGAATAATTAATCTAAGATCCAGGCACGATTATCAAAATGATCCCGCATACTTTCCAGTTTCTCGCGGATTTCGATATCATGCTGATAAGAGAATTGTATGCCAACACGAGTAATGTCCCCTTTTTTATCCTGGTAAACATCATATCCGAGATCAACGATCTCTTTTACTCGTTTCCTGACCCCGGATTTTTTACTGAAGGCACCGATAATGATAACACATTCTTTATATGCTGGTGCAGCCAAGTTCTCCTCGGTATCAGGGATATCCTCAAAAAGAGAATCATCCAAATCCTCTGATTCTACAGGGGTCGCCTCCTCCGGTACAGTTGGATTCAACTGCTCCGTAATGCCATCAAAGATAGACATTTGCTCTCCACCAGGTTTTTGATTAATTCGATTTTCAGCGACGGGCATGGTTTGCACATCTGCCAATTCGTTACTCTGCTTATTACTATTAACATACCATAAAGCAGCAATAGCAATGATTGCAATTAAAGCAACTGGAAGAATGGCGTTTACCGCACGTCGATAATTAAAAGACCTGGCAGCAGCAGGTTGCCCCATATCGCTATCCGAAACAAGATGGCCGTTAGTAGGGCGGTTCCGAAGAATTGGATAATATTGTAAGGTAGGTAAACCAAATACTTTGGTATTGTAATTTGTGTTATCCTGAAGAAATTGCAGGTTATTCTCGTAGTCTTTATAAAGACGTCCTACTCCTGGGAAAAGTACAATCTCCCGATTATCCAACATCTTTCGTGTACGATCTACAAAATCCTCAATCATCTTTTTCGCTTCTTTCGCGCTGAGGTCTAAAGACTCTTGTAAATACGCCACTAGAACACCATCGTTGATGACCAGATTTTTATTAAATCTTAACTTCTTGGAAGGTGGATGAATCAGCCCCTGGACATGGTCAATAGTAGCAGCCTGGTACTTTGAAACAAAGCCCCCCAGATCGGGAATGATCAGAGAATCACGCTCGTAAAGTATAGATCCAATATGTTGATTAATATTAATCACTGTTAACTGCTGTTTTATACGGGTCTGTTAAATTATAACTTTTTATTCATTTTAAGTAGTTCGACGGAATTATTTTAATATTCTTCTTCTAAGGCTTCCTAAATTTTACACGCTAATTTCCTTACGGTCAATCGCTTAGTAAATTTTAGAAAGCCGAATAATATGAAAATAATTTATTTCCGTCACTTAAGTAGTTCGACGGAATTATTTTAATATTCTTCTTCTAAGGCTTCCTAAATTTTACACGCTAATTTCCTTACGGTCAATCGCTTAGTAAATTTTAGAAAGCCGAATAATATGAAAATAATTTATTTCCGTCACTTACAAAAATAAATATTAATCTATTGATAATCAAGTAATTACTTATTCAATAATATCACCCTGTATCTAATATCTAATTTCCTGATTCATCTTTACACCTTAGAATACGCATATACTTCATTTTTGTTGATCCTCCCCTACACCTTTTTACTCCGTCGTTCGAGTAGCAGTGTATTCTTCCAAATGCCGTGTAATTGAGCTATTTTCTCCCGTCGACCAACCAGTCTAAAATCATGCTTTTTATGTAAACGGACACTGGATTCATTCTCAGCAAATATAACCGCCTGTAAAGTCCAAATCCCATTAGTCTCCGAAGCTTCTATCAGGGCCTTGAGTAAGGCGTCCCCTACCCCCTGCCCTCGTGCAGCCTGTCCTACATAAATGCTGACTTCCGCTACTCCTCGATAAACGGGTCTTTTGGATACCGCACTCAATGTCGCCCAGCCACAAATCTTCTTTTCTCTCACTGCGACTATGCGGCTATGCTCGAGAAACTTTACATTGAAGCTGGGCCAGTCCGGCGTCTTCGTTTCAAAAGTCGCAAGTTTTGTGGCTATGCCCTCTTCATAAATTTTTCGGACCACAGCATAGTCCTCTCGTTCTAATGATCTAATTAACAACATTTATCGCCAGGGCCGCAACAAGAATCTGCAACAGTTTGAAGTGAAAGAATAGGTTTACAAGCAGTAGGTTCTACATATAACTTTAGAATGACTTTTTCGTCATCTGCTTCTACAGACTTAATACTGTAATTTGAGGTAGGTCGTTCTTTGTCACCATACTCTAAAAACAATTCAGCCGGACGATGTAAAGCTTTTACCTGGTCTACTTTCTGGAGTATACTCAAGGCTTTATCCGCTTCCATGTATTTATTTTTTACCTCAACAGGATTCACCCAAAGTTGTACAATAGTCTGTCGTTCAGAATGGGTGTTTCCGCCACAGTCTACAGAATCAAAGTAAACATTTTTAACTTCTGTAATGTGATACGCTTTACTTACATAACTGGATGGAGCATACTCAAATAATAACTCTTTCCCAGCATGAGTTGATAATAAATCTAAAAATTCTTGTGTATTCATGTTTTTAATTTAACTATCGCAATATTACGATAAATGATTCGAAAAAAATATTCAAATATTCGCCTTCTTAAGTTAGCAAGGCTTAAGTTATATTAATTATGCGCTGATTAGCCCTCGTCATCGAGGTCCGCTGAAGTGGCTCCGCCACCAGGTCAAATTCTCTGCAATTGCTAACAGCAATTTACCTTTGTAAAAAAACTACCTAATAATAAACGTGCCTCCTCAATTACCGCTGGATTAAGGCAGTAACAAATACTTACCCCTTCGACATTGCCTTGAATAAGACCAACTTGCTTTAAGGCTTTTAAGTGCTGAGAAACAGTGGACTGCGAGAGGGGTAATTCCTCTACGATATCTCCACAAACACACTCGTTGGTTTTAGCCAGGTATTGTAAAATAGCAATTCGCGCTGGATGTGCTATTGCTTTTGATAGCTCCGCCAGGCGATTTTGCTCTACACTAAATAATGATGTTTTCGTTGCGCCCATTGGTTTAATTAGTTTTACAATTTCTTAATTAATCGTAATATTACGATTAATATTTTTAAAGTGCAATAGAATAGATGAAATTTTAGAAAATATAGTTGGGTACTGGTAGTACGACTTGGAGTTGTACTACCAGTCGGATATTAGTGCCCTACGATCCCACTCGTAGTACGAACTTAAAGTCGTACTACGAGGTTTGGGTTTTCCGCGTAGCGGAATCCGGGTCACGCCGTAGGCGGCTGAACCTTAGAATAAAAAAAGAAATATTAGAGAAAAGAATTACTCTCCGACCGGAGCTAATTTGACAATCAGGCCATCAATTTCATCTGCCAACTTAATCTGACATCCTAAGCGGCTATTATCTTCCACAAAGAAAGCCTGATCGAGCATATCCTCTTCATCCTCCGTTGCCTCTGGTAATTCATGCTCACTTTGCACGTAGCAATGGCAGGTAGAACATAAGGCCATTCCTCCACAGGTACCTTCCACAGGAAGTTCATAGGCTTTACAAAGCTCCATTAGATTCATATTCATATCCGTTGGAGCGTCGAGTTCGTGTGCTTTGTCATCCCGATCGATGACGGTAATTTTAATATCCATTTTGTCAGAAGTATGGAGTACATTCAGATTAAGAAATTAAGGTGTTCCTACCCTTCCTCTAATCCTTCTACTCCAGTTACAGTTGTATATTTAAAAGATAATTTCTTATCCGGGTTTATAATCTTGAACGCCGACTGGCACATTAAAGTTGCTTCATGAAAACCACAAAGAATTAACTTTAGTTTCCCCGGATAGGTATTAATATCTCCGATTGCAAAAATCCCAGGGATATTAGTGCTATAATCGAAAGTATTGACTTCAATCGCATTTTTCTGGATAGCGAGCCCCCAGTCTCCGATTGGACCGAGCTTAGGAGAAAGTCCGAATAAAGGAACAAAATGATCTGTTGACTTTACAATATCTCCTTCTGTCTTGTGTTTGATGATTACCTCGTCGAGGCTTCCATTACCATTCAGACCAGTGACCTGTGCTTCGGTAATCAATTTGATTTTCCCCTGTTCATTCAATTCAATTACTTTTTCAACAGAATCAAGTGCTCCGCGAAATTGGGTACGTCGATGCACTAAGGTTACTTCACTTGCAACATCTGCCAGGAAAATTGTCCAATCCAATGCGGAGTCTCCTCCACCTGCTACGACAACGCGTTTGTTCCGGTAAAACTCAGGGTCTTTAATGATATATTCTACTCCTTTGTCCTCAAAGTCTGCGATATTCGAAATAGGAGGTTTGCGCGGTTCAAAACTTCCCAGCCCGCCGGCGATCGCAATTACTGGAGCCTCATGAACAGTGCCTTTATTCGTTGTAACCCGAAAATGTCCTTCTTCCGTTTTTTCAATTGTCTCTGCACGCTCTCCTAATGTAAACCCAGGATGGAAGGGTTCAATCTGTTCCATAAGGTTGTCCACGAGTTCGCCTGCCAACACAGAAGGATAACCAGGAATATCGTAGATAGGTTTCTTTGGATAAATCTCAGAGAGTTGACCTCCAGGTTGAGGTAGTGCATCAATCAGGTGACAACGAAGCTTCAACAAACCTGCTTCAAAAACAGCAAAGAGCCCTACGGGCCCTGCTCCAATAATTAATATATCTGTCTTAATCATTTTATTATTTCTCTTTTCAATCGGCTAAACCGATTTTCTGGCAAAAGTAGCATTCTTAAGCATACAAAACTATAACACACATCAATCCGAAAGGTTA
>JAHDHW010000004.1:91903-93969 GCA_020631105.1 Saprospiraceae bacterium
TCAGGCTTACGTCTTTCGATGAAAGCACTGGCTCCTTCCTGAAAATCTTTGGTATTGGCAGAATGACCAAAAGACTCTACTTCTACTGCAAAGCCATCATAAACTCCATTAAAGTAAGCGTTTACACTTTTGATTACATTGCCTACTGCGATTGGCGCCTTAGCTGCAATCTTTTCAATAATCTCTTTCGCCTTTTTTACTGCTTCTCCATGAGGAACAACATGATTGACTAATCCTAAGCGATGAGCTTCTTCTGCGCCGATCATATCACCGGTCAACATCAATTCGATTGCTTTACCTTTACCGATATGCTGAACGAGTCGTTGCGTTCCTCCGTAACCAGGAATAATTCCAAGGTTCACTTCAGGTTGACCAAAACGAGCTTTTTCACTAGCGACACGCATGTGGCAAGCCATCGCTAATTCGCAACCTCCACCTAGTGCAAATCCATTTACCGCAGCAATTACGGGTTTATGAAATTGTTCAATCAGAAAGAAGATGTCCTGGCCACGTTTAGCAAGCGCAGCGGCGTCCGACTCGTCCATTCCAATAAACTCTTTAATATCCGCTCCGGCTACGAAGCTTTTTTCTCCTGCTCCGGTAAGGATAATTCCTTTTGCTTTCTTACGTCGCGGAGCGACCCGAGAGAAGAAGTCTTTAAGCTCTTCCATCGTTTGACCATTGAGAGCATTCAATGCTTTCTCTCGAGAAAGCGTAACTATAATGATCCCTTTGGATGTTTTTACCTCTAGATTTTGGTATTGCATGATTTTATTTTTTGGCCTTTTCTTATGAAAAGTCAGGCTAGAATTATGGTAGTTGTTTAAATCGAGCGGTAAAGATAATGATACTGGTCAACAATGGCTTGATGAGCATAGGAATTCTGTACTTTTTGAAGTGCATTTTTCGAGAGCTCCAGATAGCGTGCTTCGTTTTCTAAAGTCCACTTGATCCCAGCAGCCAGCTCCTTGACATCTTTTTGAGGGGCGATATATCCATTTTCCAGATGATCAACCATCTCCGGTATACCTCCGGTCTCAAAACCTACGACCGGTTTGCCGCAAGCCATGGATTCCATGATGGTGTTTGGCAGGTTATCACTCAAAGATGGTATGACAAAGATATCACTTCGGTTATAAGCTGCTACAATCTCGGTCTGACTTCCTAAAAAGCCCAAATAATCCACTGGGTAATCTAAATGATCCAGCGCACCGGAAGTATCCTTTCCAAAAACCAATAATTGCACTTGCGCTGCAAATTCAGGATGATCTTCTTTTAATACAGCCAGAGCTTCCAGAAAATATTTTAAGCCTTTTCGTTTGTCATTGATATTCATCGCCTGAAATAGGATGGTTTTTTTCGAGTTACTTTTAGATTTTTGAGGCTTGAATACTGAGGTATCAATTGTATTGGGGATGCTATGGATCGGAAAGTCTTTTAGCAATCCGGAGGATTGCGCTTCTTTTTGTAACCATCGACTACAAGTAACGAAGTGCATATTCTGTCCTCGATATAGTTTTTGTTTTTTCGTCCAGATCTGATTTGACAAATCGTTCGTTGAAGGATTTTTCAAGTAGAAACAATTTCCACAGGATTGTTTAAAATGCTCACAATGCTCCGCATAATGACATCCTCCGGTAAAGGCCCACATATCGTGCAGGGTCCAGACAATGGGTTTCCCCAAAGCAAACAAGCGTTCTAAGCTCGCAAATGATAAATAGCCTTTATTGATCCAGTGCAAGTGCAAGACATCCGCATCACGAACGGCAGGTACTTTACTGATATCCTGACCAAAATTTGGATTGGAGAAAAAGAAGCGAATATCCTTGGAAGCTTCGTAAGGCAGGAAACTGGCCTTTTCCATTGCAAAGTTGAAAAAGCCTCGATAATGTTTGATTTTGCTATCATTGACATGAAGTACAAAATCTTTATTCGATCGCTTTTCCTTGACCACCATTGTCACCTCAATATCTTTTGTACTTACATAAGCTTCCGCCAAGCGGAAAGCAGCGATAGCTGCGCCACCCTGTAAGTCTGAGGTATTAATCATGGCGACTTTCATAGGG
>JAHDHW010000083.1:0-4044 GCA_020631105.1 Saprospiraceae bacterium
ACTCCCCTAATTTATCCTCCACATAGCGAATCACTTTATCCATCAGGTGGATTCGATCTTTACCTCTCACATTATGCGGATGCATTGGGTAAGCAAAATAATCAACCTGTACGCCTTCATCGACAAAAGCTTTTAGCAGAGCGTAATTATGTTGTAGCACTACCGTGGGATCAACCGTTCCGTGAATCAATAATAAGTCTCCTTCCAGGTTATTTACATAATTCATCAGACTTGATTTTTTATAGCCTTCCGGGTTTTCATCAGGTCGATCCATATATCTTTCGCCGTACATTACTTCATAAAACTTCCAGTCTGTCACCGGACCTCCGGCCACGCCTACTTTAAAGGTACCTGGCTGACGAAGCATTAAGGAAGTGGTCATAAACCCTCCGTAGCTCCAGCCATGGACAGCCATCTTTTCGGCATCGACATAAGGTAATGATTTAAGGAATTCTACGCCATCCAATTGGTCAGACATTTCGATTTCGCCAAGTTGTCGGTGAATGATATTTTCAAATTCAAAGCCCCGGTTGGCAGAGCCTCTATTGTCAACTGTAAATACGATGTATCCTTTCTCTGCGAGATAATGCATCCAAAGTGGTGCACCGGCCAGCCAGCGATTACTTACCATTTGTGCATGTGGTCCACCATAGACGTAAACCATTACTTTATATTTTTTCTCAGGATCAAAAGTACTTGGCTTAATCATCCTTGCATGCAGCATCGTACCATCCTTAGCTTTAATATCAAATATCTCAGTAGTACCAATTGTATAGTCTTCCAGTGGATTTGGTGCTTTTTTTAATGTTTCAACGAGACTCCCATTGGTACCAATTACCGTTGACAAGTAAGCAACTTTTAAGTTTGATAAGTTATCAATCAAGGCATCTCCGTCAGCACTTAACTGGAAACTATGCATGCCTTGTGATCTGGAAATGGCAGTGTGCTTACCGCCTTTTAGGCTAACGTTGTAAGCATTATTATTCAAGCCCGTGGCATCTGTCCCTACAACGATCAGGCCTTTGCCCGTATCATCCAACCCTAGAATTTCTTTAACTACCCACTCCCCTTCCGTTACCTGGCCAAGTAATTTTCCATTAGTATTATAACGATAGACATGCATAAAGCCATCGCGTTCGCTCATCCAAAGAAATTCGTTTGGGTTATTAGGTAAGAACCAAACCGGGTTTTCTGGTTCCACATATTTATCATGAGTCTCTTCGAAAAGCGTTTTAACGAAGTCACCAGTCCGAGCATTATACTGCTGGAGCCACATATGGTTTTGATCACGATTGACAACAGCTATATAAACGAATTGCTCATTAGGCCCCCAACCTAAATTAGTGAGATATTGATCTTTAGGACCCTCAACTTTTAGATAAACCGTCTTTCGGCTACGCATATCATAAATCCCTACCTTTGCGTATTCACTCTTTTGTCCGGCCATTGGGTACTTAGTCGTACGAAGGGTTCCCGGAGTGCTGGTGATGTCCAGCATTGGATAATCGGCTACATCCGTTTCATCTTTTTGATAGAAGGCTAAAAAATTAGCTTCTGGCGACCAAAAGGTACCTTTGACAATTCCAAATTCGAACCGTGCAATGGCTTGTCCACTGACGATGTTCAAATCACTAAATTTCGTAATTGTTCTTTCTCCTCCAGCAATATCAGTGACATATAAATTATTGGCTTTAGTGTAGGCTGCACGTTTGGCTTTCGCGACGTAATCCACGTTCTCAGCTTCTTCGGGAAGGCTGATGATTTTTTCTCCTTCCTGGGTCGCTCTATTATAGGTATAATACACTCCGTTACTTCTAAAAGTGAACAGATCATCCGTTAGCCAAGTAACAGATGGAAAGCGCTCCAGCTGCAATTGTAAATTTTTATTTATCGCTGATAGTTCCACCTCTAAAGTTGGGGCTCGCGAGCCCGGTTGGCGGATTAATAATCGATCTCTATCCTGCGAAAGATAGGATATCGTTTCAGAAGCCGGTAACCATTGGAGGTTAGAAAGTCGCTCGGGAGCTAATTTTGAGAATCTCCCAATGATGGCATCTTCGAGGGTCAATACGTTTTTTTGAGCGTCAGCCCCAGCGAATAAAAAAACAAAAAACAGAAGGCTTATTAATCTAATTCTAGGCATAAATAATTCTTTTGGGTAAAGATAGAAATCTACCAGTATATGTAACAAGCAAGCTACTTATTCTCTGGTCAACATGTCCAATGTTAAGCAAACAGCCTGTTTTTTACATCGTTGGTTTACATTGAGTTAACATTGGAGTTTTTAGCATGCAAATCAAAGCAAAACTTAACATTGGACATAATCATCTAATAATCAATTTCTTAAGTATAACCCAACAGATAAAAACAATGCAAACCCAAGCGAAAAAGAGAGACTTAATGTCAAAAAATTGCTTTTAAATTTACAATTGCATAACTTTGAGTTAACATTAAGTTAACATTGCAGGTCGGATTCAACCTTCTCCAAATAATACCCCACTCCTTAATTGTACGGCTTGTAGTCTTAATTCATTATTTATGTAAACATTAATGATATGAAAACTTTCTTAATACTTTGCTTACTCAGCTTGGGGCTTTCAGAAGAAACTACAGTAGTTAAACCATCTTTTCCTGGCGGACAAGAAGTTCTAAATAAATTCATTCAGCATCATATGGTCTATCCTGAAGAAGCGATTGAAGAAGAAATAGAAATTAAAGCCAAAGTGATCCTTCAATTGGATCAACAAGGTAATGTAGATGGTCTTAGATTTCCGGAACAGGTAGCGCCAATCTTTAAAGAATCAATCTTAAAAATGGTAGGCGATATGCCTAATTGGATTCCTGCTAAGGTCAATGGAACACCGATTCATTCGAGTGTAAATCTGCTTATCGAGTTTGAGTTGGAAGACTAGTGATTAATCCATTTTTGGGTAAAAGTAAATCCCGGGCATTTAGTTAAATGTTCGGGATTTGCTTTTTCGTGTATCGCGTTTATTTCCAAATCCAATCTTTTCCCTATCTTTCTTGCATCAATAAAACGTTTAAAACAAGACATATGAAAAACAACCGTAGATCCTTTTTAAAATATGCCGGAGCGGTGACGGCCGGAACTTTATTGTTCCCACATCTTGCATGTCAGTCCGGCAGCAACGAAAATACATCAGATACTGCTACAGAAGATACTCCGACTACGGCTCCTGCGGCGGCAGCAGGCTTAAGTTCGTTTGGAATCCAGCTGTACACCTTAAGGGATGTCATCCAGGAAGATCCTAAGGCTACCATAAAACAACTTGGGGATTATGGATTCAAGCAAATTGAAAGTTATGATGGAGATCAGGGGATGTTTTGGAATATGAAGAATACAGAGTTTAAGAAATATCTTGATGACCTTGATATTAAGTTATTGTCAAGTCATTGTGATATAAAAAAGGATTTTGAAATAAAAGCAGCCCAAGCTGCAGAGATTGGAATGGAGTATTTGATTTGTCCACATGTGGGTCCACAAACCAGTGTGGAAGAATGGAAAAAAGTTACCGATCGGTTTAACGAATGTGGTGAAATCTGCAAAAAGAACGGTATCAAATTCGCCTATCACAATCACGCTTATACCTTCGTACCGTTTTCCGGAATGATCCCGCATGACTTTCTCATGGAAAATACAGACCCTGATCTTGTCCACCATCAAATGGATATTTACTGGGTGGTTACCGGAGGGGCAGATCCAATCGAATATCTAAAGAAATATCCTAATCGATTTACCTTATGCCATGTAAAGGATCGCTTGAAAGATATACCATTAGAGGATCATTCTGCTTCTTGTAACTTGGGTACGGGTATGATTGATTTCCCTAGTATTCTTAAGGTTGCTAAAGAGAATGGGATGAAGCACTTTATTATGGAGCAAGAAAAGTACGATAATAGTACCCCAATGGAAGCCGCAAAAATTGGTGCTGAGTACTTGAAAAATTTCAAATTCGCGTAAAATAGTGTAGCAGGGGAACAGTGTAGTAGAGGAGCAGTGTATCAGAGGAGCAGGGGAACAGT
>JAHDHW010000083.1:4144-22414 GCA_020631105.1 Saprospiraceae bacterium
TAACAGGGGAACAGTATAATAACATCATATTACTTCCTGTCCCCCTGCTACTTTGCTACTTTGTTACACTGCTACTTTCTCCCCTCTTACTTTACTCCACTTGCTCAAGCTTATCTTTTTCAATAGGCTTTCTAAAGACTACCTTATTATCAAACACATCCATGACGATCTGACTCTTAGGTTGAATCTCATTTAATAACATTAGCTTAGACAATTCATTGAGTACTTTTTTCTGGATTACTCGCTTAAGTGGCCGTGCACCGAATTCCGGATGAAATCCTTCCGTAGCCAGATAATCCATCGCTTCTTTTGCAAAGCTAATTTCGATCTCCTGAGCTGCTAGTTTTGATTTGACTTCCTGCAATTGCAATTCGGTAATTGCGCGAATATCTTTTCGAGACAATGGTCGGAACATAACGACCTCATCAATACGATTCAGGAATTCCGGGCGAACAGACTGCTTAAGAATTTCAAAAGTCTGGTGCTCCGTTTTTTCAATGATCGCTTCTTTATTCTCATCTGTCATGTCTGCGAAGTTGCGTCGAATCACTTCTGATCCGATATTCGAAGTCATGATGATGATTGCGTTTTTGAAGTTCGCTACCCTACCCTTGTTATCCGTTAGCCGGCCATCTTCTAATACTTGCAGTAGAATATTGAATACGTCCGGATGCGCTTTCTCAATTTCATCCAGCAGTACTACGCTATAAGGTTTGCGTCGAACGGCCTCGGTCAACTGCCCTCCTTCATCATACCCTACGTAACCGGGAGGTGCTCCTACCAATCGACTCACTGCGTGTCGCTCCTGGTATTCACTCATATCAATGCGGGTCATGAGGTTCTCATCATTGAACAGGTATTCGGCGAGTGCTTTGGCGAGTTCCGTTTTGCCAACGCCAGTTGTACCCAGGAATAAAAAAGAACCAATTGGGCGATTCTCATTAGACAATCCGGTGCGATTACGCCGGACAGCATCTGCGATTACTTCGACGGCAACATCCTGCCCTACTACCCGCTTGTGCAATTCTTCTTCCATGTGGACCAATTTCTCTCGCTCGCTTTGAAGCATTCGCGTAACTGGAATCCCTGTCCACTTACTAACGATCTCTGCGATATCTTCCGCATCTACTTCTTCCTTGACGAGCATTTTACCATCTTCCTGCATTTCTTGCAACTGCTGATTCAGTGCTTCCAGGTCTGCCTGCACCTCTGGGATTCGTCCATAACGGATTTCAGCTGCTTTACTAAAATCTCCTTCCCTTTCTGCACGATTACCTTCTACCTTTAGCTGCTCTAATTCTTCTTTTGTCTTTTGCACCCCGAGCACCACTTCTCGCTCTGCTTCCCATTTGGCTTTGACGTCATTACGTTGCTCTTCAATATTTGCTAAAGATTCATTAATCTGATCAATTTTAACCTGATCTTCTTCTCGTTTCATTGCTTCACGCTCAATCTCTAATTGGCGGATCTTACGCTCTAACTCATCCAACTCTTCCGGCATCGAGTTCATCTCTAGTCTTAGCCTCGCTGCTGCTTCATCAATTAAATCAATTGCCTTATCCGGTAAAAATCGATCTGTGATATAACGAGTGGACAATTGTACTGAAGCGATGATAGCGCTGTCGGTAATATTAATTTTATGGTGCGTCTCGTAGCGTTCCTTTAAGCCGCGAAGGATAGAGATGGAATCCTCTTCATTGGGTTCTCCAACCATTACCTGCTGAAAACGCCGTTCTAGAGCTTTGTCTTTTTCAAAGTATTTCTGATACTCATCAACCGTCGTTGCACCAATCGCTCGTAGCTCTCCCCGAGCCAAAGCAGGCTTAAGAATGTTAGCCGCATCCATGGCACCTTGTGTTTTACCAGCACCGATCAGCGTATGGATTTCATCAATGAATAAAAATATATTTCCTTCTGCGCTGACCACTTCGTTGACTACGGCTTTTAATCGTTCTTCGAACTCCCCCTGAAACTTAGCTCCGGCAATCAAAGCCCCCATGTCCAATGCGTAGATTTCTTTGTCTTGCAAATCTTCCGGGACATCCCCTTCTATAATTCGATGGGCAAGTCCTTCGATGATCGCAGTTTTACCAACACCAGGTTGCCCTACCAGAATCGGATTATTCTTTGTGCGACGGGCCAGAATGTGTAGTACTCGTCGAATCTCTTCATCTCTTCCAATCACCGGGTCTAATTTCCCGGTCCGTGCTCGCTCATTAAGATTGGTGGCATATTTCTCCAGAGCATTATATACACCTTCCGCTCCGGCAGAAGTCACCTTGCTCCCTTTTCGTAAATCCTGAATAGCTGCTTTGAGTTCTTTCTCTGTTACACCACTATCTTTCAATAACTGAGCAACATCACTCTTCGTTTTCAGGATCGCTAACAAAAGATGCTCCAGAGAAATATATTCATCTTTGAACTCTTTCAGAAAAGCATTTGCTTTTTGAAATACCTCTGCACCTGTCCGGGATAAGTAAGGTGTCCCACCACTTACTTTGGGATATGATTTTACAATGCTCTCCAAAGCCATTTGTACGGCATTAAAGTTGACACCGAGTTTCTTAAAGATAAATGGGCTTACATTTTCATCCACCTTTAAGATTCCCATCAACAAATGCCCCGGCTCCATAGCCTGGTTCTGATGTTCTATAGCAATCTGCTGTGCTTGTTGGACAGCCTCTTGCGATTTTATTGTGAAATTTTTAAAGTTCATGCTTTATGGTTTTTGATTACTACGGCCTTTGATTGCCCTAGTTTGGTATTTTTCGATTTAATAACACTTTAGAGATAGCAATAACTGTACAAGCTAAGATTCAGGCTCAAAAACAGCCATTTTGACATCAAAAAGATAGAATCGACTGACGTAATGTCTTTGCAAACCGAAATTCAACCCGCAAAATTACAGTCTGTTCTCTTAGGTCCCACGTCTTACGGTTAGTAAATGGGAATTAGGACTATTCGAAAGAATTTTAAGGAATTGTCAATATTCAATGTTCAATGTTCTTTCGAACAGACCTGAATGAGAATCTATAAGTTCAATAGGTCCCGTGACAAAAATCACCAATAAGATTGACAACCGTCATTATAAAAAAGAGTTCATCGGGCGACCTTTGAATTACATCAAAATCAATAAGCCATGTTTGACACGAAATTATCAGAAATTATGACTACCGATCTTATCACTGTCGGTCCGGAGGATCGCATGGAAAAGGTTGATGAAATATTTAAAAAGCATGAATTCCATCATTTGCCAGTAGTAGATGAAACCAACAAATTAGTAGGTATGCTCAGCAAGTCTGATTACCTCACACTTTGTAACAGCTTTACCATATTTAATACACGTATAGCGCACGAACAAAACAAGCGTTTATTTGCAAGTATGCTGGTTAAGGAAATCATGCAAAAGAACACTGCTAAGTTACAGCCTGAAAATAATGTACAGATCGCTGTTGGCTTTTTTAGAGAAAACTTATTTCACGCAATTCCTATTGTCGATGAGGAAAACAACCTTGTAGGATTGGTTACCACTTTTGACTTAATCAACCTCGCTTTCAGTGCCCCGAGCGTATCCTAAAACCCTTTTGCCTAATCTAAAATCACAAATCATGAAAAAGATAAAAAATATCCTCATACCGATCGACTTCAGTGCTCATTCTGCCAATGCTTTCCGCTATGGTCTAAAGTTGGCAGATAAAATAGGTGCAACAATTGACATTATTAATGTCATCTTTCCAGAAGGGGAATCTATGGATTATCCAGTGATGGTTGCACAAGCCACACAAACTAAAGTCGAGACTACTCGAAAACGTCTTAAGCTATTTGTCGAAAATGGTTTAACAGCCTTAAGTGGACAATTACAAAATGCTCCCATGGTAGAAGCAGATATAGAGATCGGTACACCGATCAATGGTATATGCAATTTTGTAGATCGGGAAAATGTTGATTTAGTCATCATGGGAAGTAAAGGTACCAACCGGTCTAGGCTGGAGAGATGGATGGGGAGTGTTGCCAAAGGAGTAGTTGGACAATGTAATTGCCCTATCCTCGTAATTCCTGAAGGCAATGCTTTTAAGGATATCGAAAAAATGACTTATGCAACAGATATCAAAGATGCGGATCCTTTTGAAATCTGGAAAACACTCCAAATGATTCTACCCTATCAACCTGTTGTCGATGTGGTACACGTCAATCTTAAAAAGGAAGGGAATCTAAAAGCCTGGGAAAAACTAGAAGCTATTAAAGAATTTTTTAGTGGTCAGAAAGATATGAAAGTAAACATCTTTCATGTACCAGGTAAAGATACCAAAACCGAAATCAAAGAATTTGTAAATCTAAACCCCACTGATTTGTTAGTGATGTACCAGACTAAGCATGGCTTTTGGGACCGTTTGTTTTTCAAGAGTAATACTCAGGAAATGGCAAATTATACCAAGGTGCCATTACTGGTACAAAAAACTAACTAATTCAGCGTTTTTGTGGAGTATTGAATGGGAACGGATAATGTAATTATTCGTTCCTTTCACCGTTTAAATGAATATGATTTCAAGTATAAATATTAGCTTTGAATTATGAAGGATCGAACAGACATTTCTACCTTTGAAGATATCAAACTACTGGTGAATACATTCTATGATAAAGTAAGAAAGGATGAATTGATCGGTACTATTTTTAATGGAGTGATTCAAGATAAGTGGCCAATACACTTAGAAAAAATGTATCGATTCTGGCAAACGGTTCTTTTAAAAGATCATACTTATTACGGCAGCCCTTTTGCTCCACATGCAAAGCTACCCGTATCTGGTGATCACTTTGAGCGTTGGATGAAGTTATTTACTGAAACGGTCGATGACAATTTTTCGGGCGAAAAAGCAACAGAAGCAAAATGGAGAGCACAGAAAATGGCGACCATGTTTCAAATGAAAATTGATTATTATCAAAATAATCAATCTACCCCCCTACTTTAAACCATAAGTTGAATAACTTATCGATTAGCAAAACATGGTTTAACTTTGCTTGTTAATTAGAATCAAAGAATAGACAAAACCATGCAAATAGTCATATACATCTATAAAGGGATGACCATGCTCGACGCAATTGGCCCTTACGAAGTGCTTAGAAATGTAAAAGGAGCAGAGATTAAATTCGTTTCCAAAGAAAAAGGCGAAATCTCCGCAGATAGCCAATTCATTCACCTCAATTCAAAGTACAGTATCGACGAAGTTGAAGAGGCAGATATTCTTTTAATCCCCGGATCAACCATCGCGTTTATCCGGGAGATGAAAGATAAAAAGGTACTAGCATGGATCAAAAAGATTAATGCTACCACCAAGAAAACGGTAAGTGTTTGTACCGGCTCCATCATCCTGGCAGCAACTGGTTTACTCGATGGCAAAAAAGCCACTTCACATTGGAAGCCTATTCAATTACTTTCGCAATTTGGAGCGATCCCCACCAGAGAACGGTTTATTGAGCAAGGAAAATTCATTACCGCCGCCGGCGTCTCAGCAGGTATTGATATGGCGATCTATCTCGTTAGTCAACTTGCCGGGGAGAAAGCTGCTAAAGCTGCGCAGCTCTCCATCGAGTATGATCCAAAACCAATGTATAATTCTGGTAACTTTCTTGAAGCCGAGCCGGAGGTTATCGAATTATCCGAAAAGATTATGTCGATTGACGCAAAGAAGGATCTTTCCCTGTGGGATATGCTTAAACATGCCAAAACAATTATGAAGCTTAACAAGTAAACTTTTCCAGAGGTATATACCAGGTATTTTTTTCTTCATTCGCCGGCCTACGTTTTATCGTTCCGATAATAACTCTAAGCTTGAACCATTCCAAAGCTCTTCGCCTCCAGTAGTAAATTCCAAATTGCTTCTTCAATCCTTTTGGTAAAGCCAAAAGATTTTGCCTATCTTTTGGCTAGGGTTTTCAACCATTGATCACCCCATATTACGACAGACGGATCAAACCGTCATTTAATCAAATCCTTAAAAGAAAACAACCATGAGAGTAATTCTACTAATATGCTTTGCACTCTGCCTTGGCATATCACTTCCTGCTCAATTCAACAAAGCAGAAACAAAAGTTATTCAGGAATTAGAGGCACATGCGGATGACTACTTCAAAGTAGCGAAGCAAATCTGGGATTTTGCGGAAGTAGGCTATAAAGAAGAAAAAAGTTCGAGTCTTCTTCAACAGACCCTTAAAGCAGAAGGCTTTAAAATTGAAGCCGGCGTTGCGGAAGTCCCCACGGCCTTTGTTGCTAGCTTCGGCAGCGGTTCTCCGGTCATTGGAATCTTGGGAGAGTACGATGCTTTACCAGGGATTACCCAAACCAATAGCCCTACCAGAGAAAAACGAACTGATGTCAATGCGGGTCATGCCTGCGGGCATCATCTATTTGGTACTGGATCTGCTGCGGCGGCAATTGCCGTAAAAAATTGGATGCAAACCAACAACATCAAAGGTACGGTTCGCTTTTACGGATGTCCTGCCGAGGAAGGTGGTGCAGGTAAAGTTTACCTCGTTCGCGCTGGTTTATTTGACGATGTAGATGCAGTGATTCATTGGCATCCAAGCAATGGTAATTCCGCAGATGCTGCAAGTTCATTGGCTAATAAATCTGCCAAGTTTCGATTCTATGGCGTTTCCGCACATGCAGCCTCTGCTCCGCAAAACGGACGCTCTGCACTTGATGGTGTTGAAGCCATGAACATGATGGTCAATATGCTTCGGGAGCACATGACCATGGAATCCAGAACCCACTATGTAATAACCAGAGGAGGAAATGCTCCTAATGTTATTCCTGATTTCGCAGAAGTGTTTTACTATGTCCGTCATCCTGATATGAAAACCGCAGCTCAAAACTTTGAGCGCGTAGTCAAATGCGCAGAAGGTGCTGCTCTTGGTACCGGAACGACGATGGAATACGAAGTCATTCACGGCTCTTTCAATCTATTACCAAACGTGACGCTTAGTCAGGTGATGCATGAGAATCTAACCCGGGTAGGCGGAGTAAAGTATGATGAAAAAGAGAAAGCATTCGCCGAACAAATTATCAGCTCCTTTGAGTATGGAGAGAACGTTAGCGTGGAATTAGCCAATAATATTAGCCCCTTCAAAGTAACCCGCAAAGGTAAAGGAGGGTCTACCGATGTCGGTGATGTCAGTTGGGTAGTCCCTACGGTAGGATTGCGAACAGCTACTTATGTCCCCGGAACTTCCGCACATAGCTGGCAAGCTATCGCAGCAGGTGGAACATCCATTGGAAAAAAAGGGATGATCGTAGCTGCAAAAACTATGTCGCTTACCGCAATGCAATTGTTTCAAAGTCCGGATGTCTTAAGTAAAGCCAAGATGGAACTCCAGGAACAAACAGGAAAAGACTTTGTGTATAAATCCCTGGTCGGCGATCGTAAACCACCATTGGATTATCGAGACTAAGTAAGTAGATCGTTTTGACTAAAGCTGATGATCAACTTTCAGCCTTGCGAGGCTTCGTGCTTAAAACCTTAAGTGCAAAGCCTCGCAAGCGAAATGATCACCAAATTAATTAGCCTAAGGCCAAGTAATTTCTGATTCCTTAAAGCTATGGCAAAGAAAAAAATCGACTGGTTAAATCACACTTTAGAATTCGCAGTAGTCCTGATCGGGATTCTAATTGCCTTCCAACTCAACAAATGCTCAGACAATCAATCAAAAAGTAAACTATTAGAAAATCACCTGCAATACATTAAATTAGAATGTGAGGATAACAGCGCGCAATTAGAGTTTTACATTAGTCATACCAAGGAGCAGATAAAATACTGTGACTCCATCCTTAATGAAATCTCCACAAACAAAGATGTTTATCAGATTCGAAGCTTTGCTACCAAACTGCTTGATATGCGAAATATCGACCTGGTAAATGATGCCTATCAGGTACTTTCCGAATCAGGGGATATTCGTTATTTGGAAGATTTCGAGTTAAAGCGAGCAATCATCGTATTATATGACAGCTTTGATGATGTTTTTAGAATCAATGATAGCAATCAGAAACTATACGATAATCATTATTATCCTTACCTCAAAAAGAACTTTGATTTAGTAAACTGGAATTATGTCCAAATCAACTCAGAAAGCGAAAAAGAAAAATACTACGCTAAAGAGTTTGCTAATACGATTTCAACCTACAAATTCTTACTCCGCTCCAAACTTCGAATCTATTCCGATGAAAAGAAAATGATCGACGCTTACCTTCAACAATCTATTGATTAGCTCTCTTTTATTATCCTTTTACAAAAAGACTACTCTCCTTTTTTATCATTCATTTTGAAAAATACTTGGAAGTTTCTCAAAAGCAATATATATTTGTATAGACATTAGATGTATAGACATCTATTTTGTATTACATAATATCAAATCACTAAAATTTAATCATAATGAAAAATATAATTGCATTTGGAGCAAGCAACAGCAAGCATTCCATCAATAAACAATTTGCTACTTACGCCGCAAATCAATTAACCGGTATAGACGTTGAAATATTAGATTTAAACGATTTTGAAATGCCAATCTACAGCATTGACCGGGAAAAAGAAAGCGGTATTCCTCAGCTTGCGCATGATTTCAAAGCGAAGATCAAAGACAGTGATGGAATTCTTATTTCGTTTGCGGAGCATAATGGTGCTTACTCCGCAGCGTATAAAAACATCTATGATTGGGTCTCCAGAATTGAACAAAACACCTGGGAAGACAAGCCTATGCTTTTACTGTCTACCTCACCAGGTGGACGAGGCGGAAAGGGTGTTTTAGAGATTGCCTATAATTCTTATAGCTTCGCGAATAAAAATATCGTCGGCAAACTATCCTTACCTGGCTTCTCTCAAAATTTCGATGCGGATCAGGGAATTAAAGATGAATCCTTGCACAAAGAGTTAACTAACTTATTAAGTGAATTTAAGGATAAGCTATAGCAAGTCACGTTAAATTATTAGGCATTTTTACTATTTTACAGGGGGTATAATTATACCCTCTGTACCAAGTAAAAATCAAATTATGGAGCTCATCGATTTCTACCGCCTAGTCAATCAAAAAATTGAATCCAGAAACTTTCAGGACCTACTCCCTTTAAATCCTCCCAAACCTGAGCATTTCAATTGGGTAGAAGATATTTTCTATCCATTGCATGTAAAAGAACATGGTGACTCCCCTGCCCTGATCTGGAAATATAATGATCAGCAAAAAACCTATTCCTTTAAATCCATCTACGAACGAGGAAACCAACTCGTTAACTTCCTTCGATCGCATGCAATCGAGACCGGGAGTATTATTTATACGATGCTACCTCTGATTCCTGAAAACTGGTTTACCTTCATGGGGAGTATTAAAGGTGGTTATATCATGATGCCGACCGCGACTAACCTTGTGACCAAAGATTTGCTCTACCGCTTTGAATCTCTTTTTCCGGATGTGATTATTGCACATGCTAATTATGCGGATGGCATCGATGAGGCGGAGCGCATGCTTGGAAAAAAAATCAAGCTAAAAATTTTAGTTGACGGTACTCTCGAAGGATGGATGACTTTCGATGATATCTTAAAAGCCGCCACTAGTTGTGAAGCCACTACTACCAAGTCGGATGATCCATTTTTATATTTCTTTACTTCCGGCACTACTGGTTTGCCTAAAATAGTAGTGCATTCGCATTTCACTTATCCGGTTGGACATCTTTCGACGGTTTCCTGGCTTGGTTGTAAACGTGGAGATTTACATTATAATATTTCATCACCAGGCTGGGCAAAGTTTGCCTGGAGCAGCTTCTTCGCTCCCTGGAATGCCGGAGCAACTATCCTGGCGAATCAAGTTGATAAGTTTGATCCGAAAGATCAATTAACGACTATGGAATCTTTGGGCGTCACCACTTTCTGCGGTTCTCCAACGGTTATCAGAATGTTGATTCAGGAAGACATCAGTTCTTACAATTTGAAGCTACGCTCCTGTTGTGCTGCGGGTGAACCGCTCAATCCGGACGTCATTGACAAATGGCAAAAAGGAACCGGCGTGACCATACGAGATGGTTATGGTCAAACAGAAACGACCGCATTAGTCGGTAATCTCCCCGGCAATGATTTACGCCCGGGGTCAATGGGTAAGGCAACGTTCCTATATGATATCGGAATCTTTGATGAGACCGGCAACGAGGTGCCACCTTTAGAAGAAGGAATCATCTGCGTTAAACTGGAAAGCCCTAAAAACAATGGTCTCTTTTTGGAGTACCTCGCTGATGAAAAACGAACTGCCAACTCTTTCAAACACAATTTATATTACACCGGTGACAAAGCTTATAAAGATGAAGATGGTTATATCTGGTTTATCGGAAGAAATGATGATGTCATCAAAGCTTCTGCTTATCGAATCGGCCCCTTCGAAGTAGAAAGTGTACTTATTGAACACGAAGCTATTATAGAATCTGCCGTCGTCGCAAGTCCTCATCCATTGAGAGGCTATGCAGTCAAAGCCTTCGTGATGCTCAAGCCTGATGTACAAGCCAGCAGTTCATTAGCCGATGAAATTTTTGCTTTCTCTGAGGAAAGACTGGCGAAGTATAAAGTTCCACGGATTATTGAATTCCCTCCTGCTCTACCAAAGACGATCAGCGGCAAAATTCGCCGCGTTGAACTCCGGGCCAATGAAGCAACGGATCGCTTAAACAAAGTAGAAAAAGCGCATGAATATTTTCATAATAAATATTAAAGTTTGATTCGTTTTTGACTTAGCGCTGAGAATAACAATACGCATTCAGCATTTTCGTAGTATCTTTGATTTTCGTTCAGGTACTTAACTTTTACTCAGTTCGCCAAACTAGTCATGAAAGATATCCTTTTCAAAGTGATGTTAACTGCATTGCTGTTTCTTCTTTGGAATAGCCCTATTCTTAAGGCCGACAATGAAGTTATCAATAGTTTAAAATCTCGCCTTATTCAATCTGAGAATGAAACAGAACAGATTGATATTATCAATCAACTCAGTTACGAATACTATCAAATAGACATTGAAAAAACTTTTAGCTATGGTCAAGAAGCTTTAACAAAAGCAAAAGCGATCAATTACCAAAAAGGAATCGCTCAAGCTTTAAAATATTTAGCGATTGGTCACAGAGTGCAAAAGGATATCTCCAAGTCAATCGAATTGAATGAAGAAGCTTTGGGTATTGCAAGGCAAATAGGAGATAAAAAACTTATCGCTCAAATTTTAAATGGCCTTGGGCTTGACTATCAGGGTATCGGTCTTACCGAAAAATCAATAGGACTCTATCTGGAGTCATTAGACTATTCAATAGTTAGCCAAGATGATAAAATGGAATGTTTTACTTATCGAAATCTTGGTTTTTTATATGACAAATTAGATAATCAGGAAAAAGCAATAGAATACTTTAATAAAGGTGCTCAGGTAGCCAGAAACAGTGAACACCATATGATCAAATATATCGCTGACCTCACTTCTGGAGATATCTATAAAAGACAAAAGAAATATAGCCAAGCTCTCGAATACTTTGAGAAAGCATTTGACTTGACTACTAATAATTTCAGTAAAGCTACCGTACTTACAGAAATTTCTAGCGTATACCAATTACAAAAACAATGGAATGAAGCGGTTAATTATTTGAATGAAGCGATCAAAATCATTGAAATTTCCGGGAATAAAGAGCAACTGGAAGAATCACAATTATCCCTTGCTTCCTTACAATTTAAGAAAAGGGATTTTCAGGCTTGTCTGACCACTTTAAAAAAAATGTTAGCATCTAGCATTGATAAAAAAAGCTATTCATTCAATGATAAGAAGCTTTACAAATTATTAGCTGATACCTACCAGGCACTAGAAAACCCTCAAAAAGCCGCAACTTATTATCAAAAACTAAGCATTGTTCAGGACAGTGTTTATAATCGAGACAAGCTAGACCTTACGCTTAGTTTAGAAGCGAGATATGAAATCAAAGAAAAAGAAAAAGAAAACACTTTTTTAAAAGCGCAACAGGAGCAAAATGAAACCATTCTTAATCAAAGAAAAAAAACGACCTTCTTTTCTATCTTAACAACTGTCCTAGTTTCAATTGTGGCTTTACTCCTTTTCAATGCATACCGAAATAACCAAGAATTTAATAAAACTTTGCAGATGCAGGTGGATCGGCAAACTACTGCCTTACAAGACACTAATAATCAATTAAAAACTTCCAATATTGAGTTAGAGCGATTCGTCTATATTGCTTCTCATGATCTAAAAGAACCCTTGCGGAATATTTCCGGCTTCTCTGGATTACTAGAAAGAAAAATAGATGATGAAAATGCAAAATCTGAAATACGTGAATACCTTCATTTCATTAAAAGCAATGCTTATCAAATGAATGAGTTGATCAAGAATTTATTGGAATACTCAAGAGTTGACTACAGTAGTAAAGTTCCTGCTAAAGAAACTTCTCTTGAAGAAATGGTGGATCAGGTCAAACAATTAATTATTACTGATATCCAAGAAAGAAATACTAAAATAATTATCATCCAAAATTCCCCAAAATTCGAAACGATCACTTCACAATTATTTTTAGTCTTCAAAAATTTAATCAGCAATGGACTTAAATACAACAAAAGTGAATTAAAAATAATTAAACTAAGCTACCAGGACCAAGGGAAGTTTCACCAATTCTCCGTCAAAGATAATGGCATTGGGATTGACCTCCAATACAAAGATCAGATATTCGATATGTTTAAACGGCTTCATAATCGGGCGGAATATTTAGGAACTGGTTTAGGCCTCGCAATTTGTAAAAAAATCGTAGCTAACTTAGGTGGCCGGATTTGGTTTGAAAGTTCCAGCAACGGTAGTGAATTCTTTTTCACCATTGCCAAAAAACTAAAACAATAAAATACATCTGACAAAATACCTCTCCCGTTTTTAAATTGGCAAAAATCCAATCTCAAGTCATTTACTGTTAAGCATAAATAAGAATATGAACAAAGCTCAAATTTTACAAACCTTTATGAATGACATCTGGAATGACAAGAAAGTGGACCTCGTCAACAAATATGTTCATCCTCAGTACACCATACATCTGGATCATGCTGATCCATGGGAGGGAAAAACGCTAGACCATGAAACGTTTAAAGAAAGACTACAGTTTTCTTTTAATTCATTCCCTGATATTCACTTTGAAATAACATCACTTATTCCGGAAGAGCATCATATTGCCATTAACTGGATCATGACGGGAACGAATACTGGGAGCATTGGCCCATACCCTCCCACCGGAAAATCAATTCGAACTAAAGGTATGACCATTTACCACTTTCAGGATAATCTAATCAATGGCCATACGCAGGTCTTTGATCGGATGACCGTCATGAAACAATTAGGATTCGGATAGCACTCACGATATTATATCTCCCCATGGATCTCGCAGGTAATGAGCCGCAGGCGAAATGGACGATCAGCGAATAAAAATTAATTTACCCCCTTTACTCTTGAAGGTTTCCGAGTATATTGCAGGAGCTTAAAAGTGAGCAATAAATCGCCTTGTAGCTATCTTCTATTTCACATAAAAAGTATCCTGCTCCAGTCGTATTCGAATCGTATCCTGGCCAGTCTCTGCTCTACGGAAGGCTTCGTTTTTTGCTTTTTCGAGTAGCTTTTCTCTTTTGATTTCTTCATTAACTTTATACTCTAACACCTCAACTTTATCTTCTAACTTTATGACATACTTATCCTTAAGTACTGGTATCCCTAAACGGCAAAAGTATAATACAAAAGTAATCACGGCAAGCGCCAATAAAGCTTTAGCCCATAACCTCAAATGATTAGAACGGGTATCTAAATCCCACAACAAAAAACCACTAAAGCCACAAACCCAAATAAAGGCAAACATCATCATAAATAATGCAGTTTCGCTCCAGCCTTTTACAATAGAAGATTCAGCAGGTTCATCCGGATCAACCCAAATACCAATTTTATTTGCGTACTTCAGTTTCTCCGCAACCTCATGGTGATTGTCCATATTACTATGGATGTATCCAAAGCCCAATCTATCACTAGTATAGGATTCGCCATCAACCTGATATTCATAAGAAACCTTAACCCTGTAAGTACTGGGGTCATCATCCATCTTGTCGTTTACATCTAGGTAAGACATTATCAGTCTAGCTTCCTGAGCTTCCCAATCATTCATCTGACCAATCTCCTGGTAGATACCCCATGCCTTCCAAAGCAAGAAGAACGCAATCCCTCCGAGTATAGCAAGCGCTAGAATTCTATCCCATTTTATCTTCATTGTCATCGTTTTAAATTGCGAAAACAAATTTAAGCCTATCTTAAATCACAAGCTATGTTAAGTAGCAAGCCTACAGCAAAATCAATACCTTTGTACAATACGTAAAATCATTAAACCAGTTTAATAATTCTATACCATAATAGCTGAATAACCGACCAGCGCCTTTTCCTGGTAATATTTTTCTTAACTTATCTACTGAATCCGAAACTTAGTGCTTTCCTTTCCATTCAGATTCTGAATATAAAAACTCCGACTTGCAACCCAAATTTAGAAAGCAGATTTAGTTTTCACTGTCAAAAGTATCCAAATATGAGCCAAAGTAAAACCGCCTGTATCCTTTGTAGTCAAAATTGCGGAATTGTAATCGAACAAGATGAGCAAGGCAACTTCGGAAAAATCCTGGGCGACAAAGATCATCCTGTTTCTGAAGGTTATATTTGCCAAAAGGCAACCCGGCTTAATTTTTATCAAGATCAGGCCAGGCTGACCAGCCCTTTACGTAAAAAATCAGATGGGACTTTTGAAGAGATTTCCTGGGATACGGCTATCCAGGAAATTGCGGAGAAGCTGGTAGCGATCAGAGATACTCATGGTGGAAAAAGCATTGCCTACGCTGGCGGTGGAGGACAAGGCAACCATCTTGGAGGTGTTTATGGAGCGATGCTAAGAGCTGCCTGTAATACCCCCTATATTTATGCGGCATTGGCACAGGAAAAAACAGGAAACTTCTGGGTAAACGGACATTTATTCGGGCGACAAAATACAAATTACTGTGAACCAGTTGGCGAAGCGGAGTATGTCATGATCATTGGAGCAAATCCAATTCAATCGCACGGCCTTCCAAAAGCAAGACCAACCATCAATGAAGTAGCTCGTAATCCTGAAAAGACTTTAGTAGTCGTAGACCCTCGACGTTCTGATACTGCAAAAAAAGCAGATATCTTTCTACAAGTAAAACCTGGTAAAGACGCCTATTTGCTTTCTGCGATTTTAGGATACATTATTCAGAATAATCTGGAAAATCAGGAATTTATTGCTAAACGAACGGTTGGCTTTGAAAAAATAAAACCCCATTTCGAAAAGATACCAGTGGCAGAATATGCTGCTATTTCTGGTGTTGACGAACAGCTCATTATTGATGTCGCAAAGGGAATCAGTTCCGCAAAAACTTTTGCTTTACGTTCTGATCTTGGCATTGAGCAAAGTCATAATAGCACCCTGAATGCTTATCTGGCGCGTTTACTTTTCCTAGTAACCGGACATTTTGGGCGAGAGGGCACGAATTGTTTACATTCTTTTCTTTTTCCCTTGATCGGACATTCTAAGGAGCCGGAGCAAGGTGGTGTCACTACTCAGGTTACAAAGATGAAAGGGATTGGAAAATTATTCCCACCTAATATTCTTCCACTTGAGATTGACACGGATCATCCTCAACGACTTAGGGCGCTCATCGTCGACAGCGCCAATCCGGTTGCCAATTATGCTGATAGTGCAGCGCAGCGCAAAGCGATCAATAACCTTGAGCTTTCTGTGGTGATTGATGTGGCCATGACAGAGACCGCAAAAGAAGCGCAGTACGTTCTACCTGCGCAAACGCAGTTTGAGAAAATGGAAGCGACCTTTTTCAATCTGGAGTTCCCAGAGAATTTTTTCCATTTGCGCCATCCGATTTCAAAACCATTAGAGAACACTTTGGATGAGCCGGAAATTTATCATCGTCTGGTAACGGCTATGGGTGAAGTCCCGGCGTCTTTTCCAATCTTGTCAGAAGTAGCAAAATTAGACCGCAAAATTCCAAACCTTAAATTACTGCCAGCAGCACTTAGCCTGACAATGATGTTTAAACCAAAGTGGAAGAAATATCAATTACTAATCCTTAAAGAGACCTTGGGCAAAGCACTCCCCTACGCATATGCAAAGGTGGCTGCTTTTATCTGGATCGCATCGCACTTATTCGTCAAGCGATACGAAAAGCAAATTCGTCGCTTAGGTTACTCCCAAAAAGGCTATGCTTTAGGGGAGGCCTTATTCAACAAAATTATCCATAGCAAATCCGGTACATTAGTGAGCAAGCATACTTATGAAGAAAGCTGGGAACTGATTCGTCATAAAGACAAAAAGGTACACCTGGAAATACCGGAAATGCTTGAATGGCTAGATGATCTACCTGCTAAAGCAAAAAAAGAAGAAGCTCATCATAAAAATTATCCTTTCAACCTTCTGGCAGGCGAACGTCGTTCGTATAATGCAAATGCTATTCTCCGAAATCCGGCCTGGCGTAAAAAAGATGTATCCGGTGAATTAAAAATCAACCCAGAAGATGCAAAAGCCTATGGTATTGAAAATGGTACCTGGGTCAAATGTATCTCTGAAACCGGAGCAGTAAAAATGAAAACGTATCTCACGGATGAGGTACCACAAGGAATGCTTTCAATGCCGCATGGCTACGGATTTGACTACCCTGATCATGATGAGGATACGACTGGAGCTATTGTTAATGAATTGACTTCACTCGAAGATTGTGACCCTTTGGCCAAAACACCTTATCATAAAAATGTCCGGGTCAAACTTGAAAAAATAGCCGTGGAAGCTTAAATTAAACTTTTTATGAAAACAACCTATTGGATAAGTACTGCCCTTTTATCTTTAATTTTGTTGTGGAGTGCCTATAGTTATATTTTTAGCAAGGCAACGATTGAAGGCGTACGAGACTTGGGCTTTCCTGATTTTTTCAGAGTACAATTGGCCGTATTAAAAATAATTGCAGTGCTTGTTATCCTTCTACCACAAATCCCTATACAATTCAAAGAATGGGCCTACGCAGGTGTTGGCCTCTTTTTCTTAACGGCAATAGTAGCGCATACTGCTCACAAAGATCCTTTTTTTATTACGCTGATCAACCTTGTTTTTATAGCAATTCTAATTACTTCTTATCTTTACTTGCATTATACTAATTCAAAGATATGACGCCGGAAGAAATTGTACAAAAACAAGTAGACGCTTATAATTCCAGGGACATCCAAACCTTTGTCGCATGTCACCATCCTAAGGTTGAACTTTATAACTTTTCCGAGGCAAGTCCCTATGCTACAGGAGCAGATCAATTACATAATATTTATAATGACGTATTCATCAATTCTCCACAACTCCATGCGGACATTGTCAATCGAATGGTGATGGGTAATATTGTAATTGATCACGAAAAAGTAAGCGGTCGAAAAGGTATTGACAGCTTAGAAATTATTGCAGTCTACGAAGTTCAGGATGGACTGATTGCCAAGGCTCGTTTTATTCGTAAAGCTTAAATTATCTTATGCTCAAAAGTATCCACCATATTGCCATAATCTGCTCTGACTACGAAAAGTCAAAGGCTTTCTACGTTGACACCTTAGGATTAGAAGTGATCCAGGAGAACTATCGGGCAGCACGACAATCTTATAAATTAGATCTTTCGCTTAATGGCACCTACGTCATTGAGTTATTTTCATTCCCTGATCCTCCGATGCGCCCAACACGCCCCGAAGCAAGAGGCTTGCGGCATTTAGCTTTTGCAGTCGATAATATTGAAGAACAGGTAAAAAAACTAAATGCAAAAGGTGTACAGACCGAGCCCATCCGAATTGATGAGTTCACGAACAAAAAATTCACCTTCTTTTCTGATCCGGATGATCTTCCTATTGAATTTTATGAAGCATCATAAAGCTTCCGTAAAATGACGCCCAGGCCTCAACAAAACCCAAACCGGCCATAAGTACTAAAAAATGCAAAATCAAAAAAATATCCTGATATTTGGGTGGTTCAAATAGACGCTCTTTGCCTCTAGGGTTTTGTGTTTGTATAGGCCAAACCAAAATAGAGCACTTTAACACCTTACTATCAACCTGATATTTACTCGTAAAAATACTCACTTCTTGAGAGAATACCATCTACATAAAAATGATTATTCCAAACTGCAACTAGACGTTTATGCA
>JAHDHW010000292.1 GCA_020631105.1 Saprospiraceae bacterium
AAAGACACTAGCATTCTATCGATTTTCAGTACCTTTAAGCTCTATTTGCATATTAAAGATACCTACAGAATGTCAAAACCTGTGATCGATGTGATCATCCCGGCGTATAATGAAGAGCAGTCGATTGGAAAAGTACTCCGGGACATTCCAAAAGACCTTGTCAGGAATATGCTGGTCTGCAATAATGCAAGTACTGATAACACTGCAAAAGTAGCCGAAGAAAATGGTGCAATCGTTCTGCTCCAACCCCAGAAAGGCTACGGAAGTGCCTGCTTGAAGGGCATCGAATATATTAAAAGCAAACCACTAGCTGAACAACCCGATATTGTTGTCTTTCTCGATGGTGATTACTCTGATCACCCGGAAGAGATGCCTTTATTGATCCGCCCCATTACGGAAGAAGGAATGGACATGGTCATTGGTTCACGTGCTGTAGGAGATATGGAACGTGGCGCCATGCAGCCCCAGCAAATCTTTGGAAATTGGCTGGCAACCACTTTGATCAAGCTTTTTTACAATTATGAATTTACGGACCTTGGTCCTTTTCGATCCATCCGCTGGCAAAAGCTGTTAGACATCAAAATGACGGATCCCGACTTTGGCTGGACTGTAGAAATGCAAGTAAAAGCTGCTAAATATAAAATGAAATGTACTGAAATTCCGGTGACCTACCGAAAACGCATTGGCGTTTCTAAAGTTAGCGGAACAATTCGCGGGACGATTCTCGCTGGTCATAAAATACTTTGGACAATTTTTAAATTGTTATAACCCAGATTGTAGTAAATAATTGAATTGATGAGTTCCATAGTCGCATATATCATACTTGGTATTTATATCACCGCACTAACCTATATCATGGTTTACTGCCTACTCCAGTTAAATCTCCTATATCACTATAAGCGATACTACTGGAAAAACGGAAAGCAGGAATATAAGAAAGCTAAAAAAACGGACGCACTTCCATTTGTCACGATTCAGCTCCCGGTTTTTAATGAAATGTATGTTGTCGAACGCCTTGTGGATCAAATTGTAAAGGTTGACTATCCAAAAGATCGTTTCGAAATTCATATCCTCGATGACTCTACAGATGAGACGGTCGAAATTTCTAAGCGTAAAGTTGCAGAGTACAAAACACAGGGCTTTAATATTGATTTTTTCCACCGAGTTGATCGCAAAGGCTTCAAAGCCGGAGCACTCAAAGAAGGCATGCAACATGCCAAGGGTGAGTTTATCGCTATCTTTGATGCCGACTTCCTTCCTCGACCTGATTTCCTTTTGACCACAGTTCCTTACTTTGCAGATGAGAAAGTAGGAGTTGTTCAAACTCGTTGGGAACATATCAACCGGGATTACAGCATGTTGACCAGATTACAGGCAATGCAGCTTAATGTTCACTTCACAGTAGAACAACTTGGTCGAAATGCCAGTAATAACTTTTTACAATTCAACGGCACTGCCGGCGTTTGGCGAAGAGCAACCATAGACGACGCTGGAGGCTGGGAAGCCGACACCCTGACCGAGGATTTAGACTTAAGCTATCGAGCTCAACTCAAAGGTTGGCAGATCAAATACCTCGAAAAATTTGGTTCTCCGGCAGAGCTCCCCGCAGAAATGAATGGACTGAAGTCACAGCAATTTCGCTGGATGAAAGGCGGCGCAGAGAATGCTCGAAAACTATTACCTACCGTCTGGAAATCTGATCTTGGCTTTTGGCAAAAAGTACACTCTAGTGTACACTTATTATCGAGCAGTGTATTTCTCTTTGTTTTTGTAATGGGTGTATTTAGTGTACCGGCATTATTTGCCTTAAAGGTAGTAGGTATGAGTGCAGGCATCTTCAAATATTTCTTTATCAGCCTGCTTTCTGTAATTGCAGTATACTACGTCGCTAATGTTCAGGCGGAACTTGAAAAGCAGTCTTACATAAAAATGCTTTTCAAATTTATCTTTCTCTTTCCTTTATTTTTAGCCCTTTCAATGGGACTCTCATTACATAATACAGTTGCAGTGATCCAAGGATACATTGGCAAAAAATCTCCTTTCATTCGAACGCCTAAATTTAATATTCAGAATATTAAGGATAGCTTCAAAAAGCAAAACTACCTTGCAAAAAAATTACCCTGGACTACAGTTTTCGAAGGGTTGCTAGCCGTTTACTTTTTATTTGGAATGTTGGGTGGTTTGTATATTGAAGATTTATCTTTTGTAATTTTCCACGGGATGTTAATGATTGGATTTGGAAGTATTTGCTTTTATTCGATCCGCCATTATTATCTTCGGTAATATTTTACAAACCCCATCCGATAAAAATGTCTACACCTGTACTTCGGCCTGTTCTGATTGCACTTGCTACAGTACTTTTATTTGCGCTGACTTATTTCCTTGGATACACTGTTGATCAATCGGATTTCCAACCGATGATTTACTACTATGCACTCTTCTTTGGACTTTACATTATTATCATCAACAAGATAAAAGACCAACAGGCGATTTGGTATTTTGTCGGACTGGGTATTGCGCTGCGCTTTTTACTGGTTTTTGCATTCCCGAATTTATCAGATGATGTATTTAGGTTTATTTGGGATGGCCGCTTAATTACTCAGGGTATTAATCCTTTCAATCATTTACCCGGGTATTTCCTCGAGGCAGGAAATGCGGTTTCTGGTTTGGATCAGGCATTATATGATCAATTAAATTCACCGAATTACTATACAATTTATCCCCCTCTGAGTCAGGCGATCTTTGCGATAGCGACCTGGCTTTCTCCGGATAGTTATTATGGCGCAAGCCTGATCATGAAGTCTTTTCTATTCGCAATGGAATGCGGTTCAATCTATTTCATAGTTCGGCTACTTCGTCATTTCAAGTTACCTCCTAATCGCGTTTTAATCTATACCCTGAATCCCTTAATCATCATCGAAATCACTGGTAATCTACATTTCGAAGGTGCCATGATATTTTTTTTACTCGGATCGCTAACGCTCCTCTTACAACAACGCCTCGTTCCCTCGGCTATCGGTTTTGGATTATCCATCGCAGCCAAACTTTTACCCTTAATGTTCCTGCCTTACTTCATCAAAAGACTCGGGTGGCAAAAAGCATTAATCTACTTTAGTATAATTGCCATAACCTTATTACTCTGTTTTTCTCCTTTACTAAATCCTACCTTTTTTCACAACTTCGGCAATAGCCTTGATCTCTATTTCCAAAAATTTGAATTCAATGCCAGCGTATATTATGTCCTGCGTTGGCTCGGCACTCAAGTCAGAGGATACAACATGATTCAAACACTTGGCCCCCTTCTGGCCCTCAGTATTCTGAGCACGATCAGCATCAGCGCATACAAAGAAAAAAACTTAAGTAAGGTAGCCCTCCTGGAGAAATGTTTATTCGCCATCTCGATTTATGTATTCCTCGCAACAACCATCCACCCCTGGTATGTGGCAATGCCCCTGGTACTTTGCACCTTTACCAATTGGCGTTTCCCCATACTATGGTCCGGATTGATTATGCTCACCTATATCAATTATAGTTACGAAACCTATCAGGAAAACCTATGGATTGTCGGATTAGAATATACCCTGGTATTCGGATACTTAATCTATGAATGGAAAAAAAATAACAAGTCTATCCCAGCAACA
>JAHDHW010000084.1:0-14405 GCA_020631105.1 Saprospiraceae bacterium
TGGCTTGTAAAAATAGTAAAAACTGTATTGTTTAACGGATTAACAATAGGAGAAGATGGAATACTTATAAATTTGATTTCTTTTTTGAAATCCATTGCTATAAGCTTTTTATCTTTGCGGCATGACAGACAAAATACAATTAGCCCTAAAAGGTATGGCCATGGGAATTGCGGAAGTCATTCCCGGGGTCTCTGGTGGAACAATTGCCTTTATCACAGGTATTTACGAGCGTTTGCTGAATGCAATCAAAGGCGTAGGTCCAGGTCTGATAAAAGAGTTTCAAACCAATGGTTTTAATGGCCTCTGGAAGGCAGTTGATGGCGGATTCCTGGTCAACTTACTAATTGGGATGGCGATTGGAATTGTGATTGGAGTATTCGGAGTGTCTCATTTGCTGGAAAACTATCCTCCGGTGATATGGGCCTTTTTCTTTGGGCTGATCATCGCTTCGGCTATTTACATTGCCCGGCAAATAGATGCCTGGAATTGGAAAACCATTCTGGGGCTAATCATTGGAGCCGTTGTAGCTTATGGAATAACCGTTTTGACTCCGGCACAAGGTTCCACTTCCTTACTGTTTGTTTTCTTTTGTGGGATGATTGCGATCTCTGCCTTGATCCTTCCGGGGGTGTCGGGTAGTTTTATTCTGTTGATGCTGGGGATGTATACTTATATTATATCGGATACATTGAAGCCAGCATTGAAAACTTTTGCAACAGATAAGCTATTGACTATGGGGGTATTTGCGCTGGGTTGTCTGGTAGGCTTGATGACGATTTCCAGGGTTTTATCCTGGACCTTTAAGCATTATAGATCTGTAACCTTGTCTGTGCTGACAGGCTTTATTATTGGATCATTGAATAAAATATGGCCCTGGAGAAATCCAATAGAATGGCTAAGAGATGTAGACGGGAAAATTATAATGGAGGAAGGCATTCCAAAAAAGATTCTATTGGAAGAAAATGTGTTGCCTGCAAGCTTTGATGGAGAGGCTTATACGCTTTGGGTGATTGTCTTTGCGATTTTGGGCTTTGCGGTTGTTTTCCTTATGGAGCGATTTGGGAGTGATGAGAAAAGCTAGTGCTAAACCTACCTTAAAGAGACTTATCTATGCGTAAATTTGGTCTAATTGGTTATCCGCTTTCACACTCTTTTTCCAAAGGATACTTTGCGAATAAGTTTTCGGAAGAAAATATCACCGATTGTGAATATGAGAACTATGCTTTACCAAGTATCGAAGACTTCCCTGACCTCATCGTTTCAGACCCGGAGTTAGCAGGGCTTAATGTTACGATACCCTACAAAGAACAAGTCATTCAGTACATAGATGAACTGGATAAAGATGCAGCTGCAATTGGTGCGGTGAATACGATTAAGATAACACCAGATAAAAAATTGATTGGCTATAATTCTGATGTATTTGGATTTGAACAATCTTTGCTTTCCTTTATTCATAAACATGAGATTTCAATTCCGAAAAAAGGATTGATTTTAGGGACCGGAGGGGCATCGAAAGCGGTAGAATTTGTCTTCCATAAGCTAGGAATTGAATTTAATTATGTCTCCAGAAGTGTTAAACCTTCGGCAATTCGTTACCAGGACATTAATACTGACGTCATAAGTAACGTTCAGATTATTGTAAATACAACACCTTTGGGAATGTCTCCCAAATTAGAGGCTTTTCCTGATTTACCATATGAATCTTTAAATGGCCAGCATTTGCTATTTGATCTGATATATAATCCCGAAAAAACTGTATTTTTGAAGAAAGGTCAAGCTCAAGGAGCTTTTATACTAAATGGTCTTGAGATGCTTCATGGACAAGCCGAAAGATCCTGGTCAATTTGGAATGAGAGAACACATTAACCGTTATAAGAAATATGCTAGACTACAATAAAACCAAACCTTCAAAATCTACTAAAAAGACCGTCGTCGATTTTAGTGATACGGAGATTGCTTTTCGCCATAAGAGTGATAAAGAATTAGGGAAAGCGGCATGGCTGTTTAGTATGATGAACAAAAAATGGCTGGTTGACCTTACTTCTCCACTAGGGATGATGGCTGTTCGCCTTCGGCTCCCCTTTGTCAAATCCATCGTTAAGAATACCATCTTTGAGCAATTCGTAGGTGGAACCACCTTATTGGAAAGTCAAAAATCCATTGATCTGCTTTGGGATAACAAAGTCCTTTCTATCCTCGATTATGGAGCAGAAGCCAAAAAGACAGAAAGAGATTTTAATCATACGATGAACGAATGTATTCGAGCAATTGATTTTGCTGCAACGAATGCGAGTGTACCAGTCGTAAGTGCGAAGATTACCGGATTGGCTAGATTTGAACTATTGGAAGCTATCCAAAATGGGGATTCTCTATCAAAGGAAATGCGGAGAGAATATCGAAACGTACTTAAGCGAGTTGACGCAATTTGCCATGTTGCAAAAGATCGTCAGGTAGGTGTTTTCTTTGATGCGGAAGAGTCCTGGATACAGGATGCGATTGACCATTTGGTCAACATGATGATGAAGCGCTATAATAAAGAAAGTGTTATAGTATACAACACTTTCCAGATGTATAGATCTGACCGCTTACAGTATTTGATCGACTCTTTTGAGCGAGCCAAGAATGACGAATATTTTCTGGGGGCTAAACTTGTCCGTGGTGCTTATATGGAAAAAGAAAGAGAGCGTGCACGTGAAATGGGATATCCATCACCCATTCAACCGAATAAACAAGCGACGGATGATGCGTATAATACAGCCCTTCGTTTCTGTGTTGATAATTATGAAAAAATTGGACTCTGTAACGCTAGTCATAATCAGGAAAGTAATTTATTACTCGCTGAGCTAATCGATGAAAAGAAAATAAAAAAGAATCACCCGCACCTCAATTTTTGCCAATTATATGGAATGAGTGACCATTTGACGTTCAATTTGGCGCAGGCAGGTTATAATGTAGCTAAGTATATGGTGTACGGATCCGTGAATGATGTAATCCCTTACCTCGTTCGGAGAGCTCAGGAAAATAGTGCGGTCTCTGGTGATATGAGCCGAGAATATGCGCTCGTTATGGAGGAGGTAAATCGCCGGAAAAAGGCTTGATACCCCGTAACTCGCATATTTAACGTCCTATTAACTTAAATTCAAGTCGTTTTTTGCAATAATCCTCTTTCGTTTTACCTTTTATTGACGGCTAAGTATCATCTGTAAAGATGTTAATATGTCTATTGGGTAATTCCTTTTTATTTTTGAGAAAAGAAATACTCTTAATCACACTGATCTCAGAGCGCACCCCTAATTGAACAAAACAAAAGGCTTCATTCAATTGAAGTTATCGAACCACCGTTTTAAAAATCATTCTTCCCGCTATGAAGAATCAAAAAACAAAGACGCTGAGACAAATTTTACTTTTTTCCAGTTTCCTACTATTCGCCCAGTCTTTCCTTCAGGCTCAGGCACATCTTGAGATTATTATTCAGGATGGCGAAGCAACAACCCAATGTTTTGATATTTTTAGTGCTCCTGAACCTCGTTTTCAGGTGAGTATTAATAATGGACCACGGACAACTTACCCGGCTGATGGAGCTTGCTTTCAGGATTTTCCATATACACAGTATGAAGCATTTTATAATTGCCCGAATAATGTCCCGAATACTGTAAATGTATGCTTCCGGTCTTTAGAGGATGATGGGAGCAATTGTGATGTAGATGCTACCTGTGTTGTACAATCCTGTGCGGATTATACGATTCCTCCTGCCGGAACGAGTGTTGACCACACCATTGAATTAGCAGACGGACAATTATCTGATGGATTTCTGGATTTTACGATTGCGCTAAGTGCTGATTTTCTGGGAGGAACGAATGACTTTGTCTGTGATGCGATTGAAATGGGAGAATTACCGTATCTCGGTACCTTAGGGAATCCGAATTTAAGTAATTATAATAACTACTGCTCCAGTAACCTTGGTGATCCAAATCCTACCGCAGAGGGAGGAGCTTTCGGAGCTGATCGTGCAGTATGGTTTACCTTTACTACTGGTGTTGACGTAAGTTCCTATAATTACATCAATGGCTTTAATGATCCACAAGGATTAGGGGATGATATTGGTTTGCAAATCGCTTTATACCAATCCGGTGATGGCACTTGTAATGATATATTTCATGTATACTCAGATCATGATTATGATGAACTGGATCAAAGCTTATTTGCTCCCTGCTTAGAACCTAATACCCGATATTATATCATGGTGGACCCCGCCTATCTTCCTAGCACTAATGTTGGTTTGGAGGGAGTTTTTGGTTTGGAATTAGAAGCCCTGGGAGTAGAGACTACAGCAGACTTCCGTTGTGATGCAGAAGATTTAGGGCAAGTGCCAACAGGAGGAATGGTTTCAACGCCTATGAATCAGACGAACGTTTGTGGAACGGACACCGGAGAAAATGACCCAAGTGCCTTTCAGTTACAAAGAGCCGTTTGGTTTTCTTTTACCGCACCCGAATCCGGACATGTTGATATAGATGTAATTAGCGATCAGGCATTTCCACTTGGGATTGATCAACTGGGTGCTCAGGTGGCTTTATATCGTTCTGTCTTTGGATCTTGCCTGGGGCCAATGGCTGAAATTACCAGTTCATTTACCTCATCTGACCTAGATGAATCAATCAGTGCGCAATGCCTGGAACCAGGAACAAGATATTGGGTCCTAATAGATGGGAGTGGAAGTAATACTGTTGGAGTATTTAGTATTGAAATCATGGATGCCGGACCTGTGCCTCCACAATCGATAACAATATTGAATGAAACGATTTGTTCGGGAGCCGCTGGCTTGGTGGTCGGAGATAGTACATATACCGTTTCTGGTCCAATCGAAGAATTGGTACTGGCGGATAATGGATGTGATAGCCTGGTTATTGGTACACTAACAGTTGTACCACCGATTGTAACGACCATTGATACGACTATTTGCTTTGGAGAGTCTGTGACGATTGGCAATAGTATCTATTTCGAAACGGATCAATATACTAATGTTTTTACCTCTTATCAATCCTGTGATAGTACAGTAATTACAAACGTAACCGTTCTGGAGAACATACAGGCAGTTGCCTTTCAGGCACAAGAAGCTAGCGATCAAACTGCTAGTGATGGATCTGCTACTGTTACGGTGACTAGTGGAACCGGCCCGTTTACCTACCTATGGTCAAATGGCGGAACTACCGAAACCATCAATAATCTGAGTCCCGGTTTATATTGTGTGACAGTCACGGCTGATAATGGCTGTTCTGATGTCACTTGTATCAGCGTTTTATATCCAGGAGCTATCTCCGTTGAGGTTCAAAATGGTAGTGTCACCTGTAATGGCGATGTGGATGGCATATTGACCGTAGAGATCAGCGACGGTAGCTCCCCGTATAATTATGAATGGGGGACAGATTTTGGCCCCGCTCAGGGGAGTGGTACCATTATGAATCCCGGACAATCCGCATTTATCAATAATCTTCCTCCTGGCGATAATTATACGATTACAGTTACCGATAATGATGGATTAATTGTCGTTAACTTTGGAGAAGTTATCGAACCCTTACCCATCATTAATAATCTGGATACCACCCTTTGTTTTGGGGAGACCCTTCAAGTCGGTTCGACTATTTACTCCAGTACTGGTCCTATTACCGAAAACCTGATTTCTGTAGATGGATGTGATAGCTTGGTAACAGGAACCCTGACGATTTTAAATGAGGTAAGTACCACTCTTAATCTTACAGAATGTTTTGGTTCAGTAGTAACCGTTGGAGGTACGGATTATACTACGACCGGACCAATTAATGAAGTCCTGGTTGCACAGAATGGATGTGACTCCACGGTCAGTGGATTTTTAACAATACTTCCTGAAATTGCAACGACCATCGATACTTCCATTTGCTCAGGAGAATCTGTACAAACCGGACTTTCTGTTTATAGTGTTACCGGAATGTATGTTGATACTTTACCTGCTTTCAATGGTTGTGATAGTTTGGTAACAACTAATTTAACCGTCTTTGACCCCTTGGACTTAACGATGAGTTTATCTGCTGAAGCTAGTGGATATAATGTCTCTGACGGAGTAGCTTCGGTTACAGCCAACGGTGGATCAGGAAACTATACCTACCTCTGGGATAATGGTAATACAACTTCTACCGCTAATGGCCTGACCGGAGGACAAAGCTACTGTGTAACCGTGACAGATGATATTGGCTGTAGTGAGTCTGATTGTCAGATTATCTACTTCCCTGTAAATATTTTATCTCAATTTGAGAATGATACTTTAGATTGCCCGGGTAATGTAAACGGAAGTTTGACCTTTTCTGCCTTCAATGGTCAGGCACCTTATAATTATACCTGGAGCGATGCCACGGGTACACTAAGCGGCTCTGGGGTAATCAATTCGGAGAATGGAACTGCAATATTGAATGGTCTTACTGCCGGCACCTATACGATTGAGATTAGTGATGCTTGGGGAGCAGATACCTTCGAACTTTTTGTAGTAGAACCAGAGGCAATGGTATTGAGCCAGGTTGAGCAAACTGATGCTTCTTGTTTTGGAGATTGCAATGGAGTACTCGAAGTCTCCGTAAGCAACGGAGCAGCGCCTTATACCTACGTTTGGTCAAATGGAGCAACAACGCCACGAAATGAAAACCTCTGCGCAGGAGATTATGACCTGGTCATTATTGATGCGAATGGTTGTAATACTACCTGGCAAGGAACCATTGGGGAGCCTGAGGAATTCGAAGTGGAATTAATGGAATTAAATGCGGTCTCTTGTAATGGAGGAGAAGATGGTGCTGCAGGAATAATTACTAATGGCGATATTCAGAGTATTATTTGGAGTACTGGTGATACCACTTTGGAGGTTCAAAATCTTTTTGCGGATGTTTATACCGTAACGGTAACAAACACGGACAATTGTACCGCCACTGCAAGCCTTGATATTACAGAGCCTTTATCACCAATCGAATCATTAATTACCATTAATCAAGAGATTACTTGTAATGGGGCTGATGACGGATCTGTGTCTATTACGGCAAGTGGTGGAGCAGGGTTTAGTTTCGACTGGAGCAATGGGCTAAGTGGGCCGACGCAGAATGATCTTGCGCCAGGAAGTTATACGGTAACCATTCTCGATGAAAATGGCTGTGAAGCATTTGACGAGATCAGCCTGAATGAACCTACAGTCATTGATGCCCAAATTACAAGTATTGAAGTCAATTGCTTCGAAGGGGAAAATAGTGGAATCATCCTGATTGATACCATAACCGGTGGAGTAGGGACTTACCTTATTTCATTGGACGGAGGTGCTTTTCTTCCTACAAACCAATATGAAAATTTAGTGGCTGGAACGTATGACCTCCAAGTACAGGATGCGAATGGATGTATTGAAGATTTCTCGACAATTGTTGATTCACCTGGAGAAGTGATGGTCGACCTGGGAGATGACGAAACGATTCAATTAGGAGAGACTTTTACACTGGAGGCATTAACGACCAGTCAAAATCCAATTTTTGAATGGTCCATTGATTCAATCGATTGTATAGACTGTAGTCGGGTAGATATTACCCCGCTCAATGCGAATGCTTATTCGGTAACGGTGACGGATGAAGTAACCGGATGTTCTGCTACGGATGTCATTGCAATCTATGTATCCAAAGAACGAGTCGTCTTTGTTCCAAATATATTCACCCCCAACGGTGATGGCCAAAATGATGTATTTAATGTATTCGCTGGTCCTTCCGTTTCTAAGATCAACAGCTTTAGGGTTTTCAATCGCTGGGGCGAAACGGTATACGCTATCGATGATATCCTTCCGGGCACTAACTTTGGCTGGGACGGTTTGCTGCAAGGCGATCGGGCACCTACAGGAGTATATGTCTATTATCTCGATGTAGAATTTATTGATGGCCGCATGGAACGCTTCAAGGGGGATGTAACCCTGCTGAAGTGATGCTTTTTTATAAGTCATAAGTCATAAGTCATGGGGCATATATGACTCATGACTTATGACCCATGACTTATGAATAAAGGTTCACCTGCCTTTCTCTTAAAGTTCTGTTAAGAATTTCAAAGTTCCCCAACCAATACTAAGTATTTAGCTGTCTAATAGTGTAAGTGGTTCCGAGTAAAACTACTTCCAAAGATTAATTAATGATTTAGTATAAAGCTTTGAAAATGAAAAATGTACAATTCCTTTTTCTGCTGGTATTTCTATGCTTGCAACAGACGCTAACAGCGCAAACTTTTGTCCCCGTCCCTGATAAAGGTACAAAACATGAACTCGGGGTAAATCTATCTACCTTCCTGGATCGCTTCCTACCAAGCTCCAATTTCTCCGCTGACTTCCGGGAGTATTTCCTTATCTATCGAAAACACAAGGGGTATAGTGCTTTTCGATTTCGATTAGGCGGCGGACTAAATATTAATGGTAGGAATGAAAGTGATAATGCTAACTTTAAAACAAACAGTAGTTCACTCCAAATCAGCACAGCAACGGGCTGGGAGAAACGCAAACCAATTGCTCCTCGGCTAACGGTTAATTATGGATTAGAAATAATTGCAAATGGATTTTACGCTTCATCCTTTGCCGAAAATGGTCAGGAGGAACTAAGAAGAAACAATTGGAGCGGAGAGTTAGGATTACAGTTTTTGGGAGGATTACAATATGCGATTACTCCTCAACTAAAGGTTGGAATGGAAGCATTAGCAAAGGGTACTGGGACCTTTCAACAATCGAATGTAAAGAGTACCAGTAATCAAGATTTTCGGGAAAACAGATGGCAGGGAGTAGCTAGATTTTTGCCTTCCGGAGGGATTTATGTGTCTTATGTTTTTAAAGAGAAATAACACCTGCCTAAAACAAAAAAGCCATAAAGTATCCTGATTTATTAATGAAAAACCGGAAACTTTATGGCTTGCTTTTTTATCCTAATCGAAATTACTAGTTCAGTAATTCATAGATTCCTGCGATACCCTGACCACCACCAACACAGGCAGTAACCATTCCGTATTTTTGATTGCGACGACGCATTTCGTTGAACAATTGAGTAGAAAGTTTTGCACCAGTACATCCCAGTGGGTGTCCTAAGGCAATTGCTCCACCATTTACATTGACGATCTCCGGATTAACACCAAGCGTTTTGATAACGGCCAATGCCTGCGTAGCGAAGGCCTCGTTTAATTCAACCTGATCAATATCATTCAATTGTAATCCTGCCTGAGCCAATGCTTTTGGTACCGCAGCACAAGGACCGATACCCATATATAAAGGATCAACTCCTGCAACCGAACAAGAAACCATTCTTGCAATTGGTGTAAGGTTCAATTCTTTTACGAGTCGCTCACTTACTACTAATACGAAAGCTGCTCCGTCTGAAGTCTGAGAAGAATTACCCGCTGTAACGATTCCGCCATTTGCAAAAGCAGGACGTAATCTAGCCAGTGCTTCCATACTTGTACCTCGGCGTACGCCTTCGTCCATAGCAACGGTGTGCTCCATTTCCTGGCGTTTGTTATTCTTGACGAATACCTCTTTTACTGTTACGGGAACAATCTCATCGTTAAATTTACCAGCGTCGATAGCAGCGGCAGCGCGTTCGTGCGAACGAACCGCAAAAGCATCCGCTTCTTCACGGCTTACCTCATATTTACGAGCAACTGCTTCCGCAGTAGCGCCCATACTTGCGAGGTAATTCGGAGTAGAAGCAGCTACCTGATAACTAGGAGCTAATTTATAGCCCGTCATCGGGATCATACTCATGTTCTCCGTACCACCTGCGATATAACATTCACCCATGCCCGCTTTGATCTTAGCCACCGCGATAGAGATGGTCTCCAATCCACTGGCACAATATCGGTTAACCGTCATACCCGGAACTGGTTTGCCTAAGGCACGAACTGAAATCTGTCGACCAATCTGAAAACCCTGCTCTCCTTCCGGATTCGCACAACCAACGATTACATCGTCAACCAGTTGTGGATCAAGACTAGGAACCTGAGCCATTAAGTGTTTTACGATATCAACACCCAGATCATCCGAGCGGTAATTTTTGAATCCTCCTCTTTTCGCTTTGCCCACTGCGCTTCGATAAGCTTTTACAATATATGCATCCATTATGATAGATTTATTTTGGTGTAAGCACTCAGTTAATTTAGATTATCTGAGTTTTACATTTTTGATTTAAATTAATTCTAGTTTCTAAGCGGCTTGTTGGTCTGCAACATGTGCTGAATACGTTCCATCGTCTTCTGCTCACCCGCAAGACTTAAGAATGCTTCCCGCTCAATATCCAGAAGATATTGCTCAGATACTTTTTGAGTACCGGAAAGATCACCACCACACAATACATAAGCTACCTTCTTGGCAATCTTAATGTCGTGTTCTGATGCGTAGCGCCCAAGCTGTAACTCATTAGCAGCAACATAACAAGCAGCCAGGCCAGTTTGCCCCAGTACCGTTACATCCGTTCGTTGAATAGGTTGTGTGTAATTATCCGCCAGCTCCAATACCTTTTTCTTTGCTTCACCGATATTACGCTGAGTATTGACTACGACACTATCCTTAGTTTCTAATAAATAATCATACTTGTATGCTTCGTACGCTGAAGTGGCTACACTTGCCATCGCAATCGCTTTGAACTTCTCAATGATAGTAGGGATCATTACGTCACCTTCAAAGAATTTATCAGAAGCGCGTAAGGCAAACTCTTTCGTTCCGCCACCGCCCGGGATCAAGCCCACGCCAACCTCTACAAGACCAATGTAAGACTCGGCAGCTGCTACCGCAGCATCACAGTGCATGATGGTTTCACAACCACCTCCGAATACATATCCTTGAGTAGCTGCAACTACTGGAATGCTTGAGTAGCGACAACGCATGGTCGTTTGCTGGAAGAGATTGACGGCCATATTCATCTCATCGAAATCGCCTTGGTAGGCTAACATCCCGATCATCATAAGATTGGCACCTACGGTAAAGTTTTGGGCATTATTACCAATCACTAAGCCTTTCCAGCCATCTTCTTCTGCAATGCGGATCGATTCGTTGATACCTCTTAAGATACCTTCACCCATTGCGTTCATCTTGCTGGTAAACTCTAAGCATAGAACACCATCTCCGATATCGTGAAGTACAACCTCACTATTTTTGAAAACTGGTGCTTTTTCTCTTTGGTTATCCAGAATGATGAATTCTTCTGTACCCGGTACGGGTAAGTAAGATTTACTCTGTACGTCATAATACTTGCGTACACCATCTTCTACCTTATAGAAGGTCTCATTACCAGCCGCAACCATTTCTTTGATCCAGTCTGCAATCTGTTCACCATGCTTTTCAGCTGTTTCAATTCCAGCTTGTAATCCTACCGTATCCCAGTATTCAAATGGTCCAATATCCCATCCGAAGCCTGCTCGAATCGCATCGTCAATTGCGAATAGCGTATCTGAAATCTCAGGAATTCGATTACTTACATAGGCAAATAGTCCGGCTAATGAGCGACGGAATAATTCACCTGCTTTATCCTCTGCTTTGAAAATATGTTGGATTCGTTTCGGTAACTCTTCAATCTGCTTTGCAGCTTTCAAACTTGGAATGTCTACTCTCTGAGAAGGAGCATACTCCAATGTTTCTAAATTCAGCGCAAGGATTACCGGACGACCCTTTTCATCTTTCTCTTTAGTCTTTTCATAAAATCCTTTGCGAGATTTATTACCGAACCATTTATTATCAATCAGATGTTGTAAATATTTAGGTATTTCGAAGGCACCTGCTTGCTCATCATTCGGACAATTGTCCCGAATGCCCTGAATAACTTTAACTGAAGTATCATGACCCACTAAATCTCCCAATCGGAAAGTACCTGTTTTCGGTCGACCAATAGCCGGACCGGTAACTTTATCTACCTCCTCGATCGTCATGCCTAACTCACTCGTCAACTGGAATATTTTGGCCATTGCATAGACCCCAACTCTGTTTGCGATAAACGCAGGAGTGTCTTTACAAAGTACAGTTTGCTTCCCTAAGAAACGATCACCGTAATCCATTAAGAATTCCGTTACCTCAGCATGTGTTTCCGGCGTTGGAATGATTTCCAACAAACGCATATATCTAGGAGGATTAAAGAAGTGTGTACCCGCAAAATTTTGCTTGAAGTCATCTGATCTGCCTTCCATCATCATATGGATTGGAATACCCGATGTATTAGAAGTTACCAGAGCACCTGCCTTGCGGTGTTTTTCTACTTTTTCGAATACTTGCTTTTTGATATCCAGTCTTTCAACGACTACTTCAATCACCCAATCACATTCCCCAATCTTCTCAAAGTCATCATCAAAGTTTCCGGTTTGGATACGATTTGCAAATCCTTTATCATAGAGCGGCGCAAATTTTGATTTAATCGCCGTTTTCAGGGCATCATTTACGATGCGGTTACGTGCAGCTGGATTATTTTTTTCCTCTTCTTTCAGATCGAAAGGGACAATATCTAATAAAAGTACTTCGACACCGATATTAGCAAAGTGGCAGGCAATGCCAGAGCCCATGAGTCCGGCTCCTAATACAGCGACCTTACGGATTTTTCGGTGAGCGGCTTTGGTGACCGCAGCAGTATCGGTTTTTTGTGATACTAAGGTGTTATCCATTATTTAGTCGTTTATATGGTTAAAGTTTTAAATCAAGAATTTTGCAGCCTAATCATTATTATAAACCAATGAAGTGGCCAGTTAGTTTTGAAACTTGCGCGGAAGGTAGCGAAATTTCGCTAAAGTGGCAAGAAGCATCAGGCTGCGGACAATGTACAATACCTGATTACACTGAGAAATTAAACTGGTTTAATCAAGTTAACCTCCATTAGAGCAATCTGAGCCTGATTTTCGCCCTAAGTTAATAAACCTATTATACAATGTTATACGAATCTTTTCTATTACGTCGTTCGTATGGTTTAGGGTTACATTTTTAATAATTAGTTTGGTGGATAGATTATGATAATTTTGATCCGTCACTTAATACCAAATAATTCTATAAAAACTTTAATTTTCGAAGGGCAATTGATAATTTGGGGCCTTCAAAAGCGTTCATAAACCATATTTTCAAAATTAGTGGCCCTATTTATTACTCAAGTCTTTTACGCCACTTCGTTTTGAGTTAAACAAGCAAAACTAATAACTAAATCATGTTGGATAATTTCATTTTCCTATTTCAAGCAGCAGACGACGTATCCGAAAAAAGCCAAAGCCTCTTTGATATCATTTGGGGTGAAGGAGGAATCGGAGGTATTCTGGGTATGACGGTATTGGCCGTTTTATTCGTACTGGCGATCATTGCCATCTATATTTTTGTGGAACGCTTGCTTACGATTCAAAAAGCAGCGAATGTCGATGAAGGCTTTATGAATAATATTCGAGCGAATGTTGCAGCTGGAAATATCGCAGGTGCTAAAGCACTTTGCCAAAATACTGATTCACCGGTAGCGCGAATGGTGGAGAAAGGATTGATGCGGATTGGTAAACCTTTACGTGATATCGATGCAGCCATTGAAAACGTAGGTAACCTTGAAATCTTTAAACTAGAGAAAAACCTATCCCGTTTGGCGAGTATTGCTGGTGCGGCTCCGATGATTGGATTCTTCGGTACGGTAACAGGAATGATCCTGGCCTTCTACAAAATGTCAGAAGCCGGGAATGTTGGACCAAAAGAATTAGCGAGCGGTATTTATGTAGCCCTGATTACCACTGCGGTAGGATTGGCGATTGGTATCTTTGCGTTCATCGGTTATAACCTACTGGTAGCGAATGTAGAAAAAGCGATCTTTAAGATGGAGCGCTCTACAGTAGAGTTTATGGATTTACTCCAAGAGCCAGCGGCTTAAACTACATTCATTCAATCGTTTAGCAACGAAAAATAAGCCATATGGGCCTTAAAAAAAGAAATCGGATCAATGCAGAGTTTAGTATGTCCTCTTTGACGGACATTATCTTTCTTTTATTGATCTTTTTTATGTTGACTGCGAATTTCGTGCGGGTGGATAATGTAGAATTACCGGAAGGAGATAGCCAGACTGTTGCAGCGCTGGAAACAACGGTAACGATCAAAAAGGATGGCACTTATATGATTAATGGTAAGAAATTGCCTTTTAGTGCAATACAGAAAGAACTTGCCAGACAAATCCGTAAGATGGATAATCCGGAAAATGCGAAAATCGGCATCGCTGCGGAGAAAGGGACTCCTTTTAATTTGGTCATGAAAATGATGGAAGTATCCAAAGCACTAAAAAAGGATGCAATTATTCTTACTAAACCAACTGAAGCAGGATAAATACCAATATTATTATGGGATTAAAGAAGCGATCAAAAGTCAGTGCAGAATTTAGTATGTCGTCCTTGAC
>JAHDHW010000084.1:14505-16199 GCA_020631105.1 Saprospiraceae bacterium
TGGGATTAAAGAAGCGATCAAAAGTCAGTGCAGAATTTAGTATGTCGTCCTTGACAGACATTATCTTCTTGCTATTGATCTTTTTTATGTTGACCTCTAGTTTGGTTTCTCCGCATGCTTTAAATATTAAGTTGCCGGGAGGAGGAAATCCTTCTACAGCAAGTTCTTCCCCTCCTGAGGTGGTTGTTAGCCGTAGTGGAAGAGTAAGTATCAATGGTCGGACAATTAAAGAGCCTGTTCGTGCTAATGTACTACGGGCATTAAGACAGTTAGATAACGCGAATGGAAGTAAGAAATTAGATGTTATTCTATCTCCTCATCGATCAGCACCAGTAGAAGGGGTAGTATTAGTAATGGATGTTTGCCACAAAATGGGTATTGAGCCTATACTTGCGGCAGAGAAATAAACGTTAAATAAATCATAAGACCTACCGGTTCAATTAATCTTTTGGCGCTCTTTTCGCTCTAAAACATTATTAGAGTCCCCTTAGATATAATCGTAGGGAGAAAACTCATAAACAAAATCGCCAGTTATGTCTACTTATTCAGCATCAGCACTAGGAGTATACAAGAAATATCAAAACACTGCCCGAAGCATTGCAACGGTATTTGGAATTTTGTTTTTACTTCTATTCTTTTTCAATTTATTGAAATATCAGGATCCACCTCCAGGTCAATCCGGGATTTTGGTGAGCTTTGGACAACCGAATATTGGTCAGGGAGAAGAGGTATCTGCTCCACCACCTCCAGCGGAAGAAGAAACAGTAGAAGAAACTGCACCTGAAGAAGTTGCAGAACCAGAGGTTTCTGAGCCTGAGGTAAGCGAACCTGAAGTCGTACCTGAACCTACGCCAACAAAGCCTGATCCTGCACCTCAAAAGGATGTGATCGAGGATAAACGTTCTCAGGAGCTTGCTCTACAAAAGAAAAAAGAGGAAGAACGTAAGAAAGAAGAAGATCGTAAGCTAAGAGCGGAAGCGGAAGCTAAAAAGAAAGCTGCTGCGGAAGCAAAACGTAAAGCGGATGCAGAAGCTAAGAAGAAAGCCGAAGCGGAAGCTGCTCGAAAAGCTGCGGAAGCTAAGAAAAAAGCAGATGCAGATAAACTAAAGGGTGAAATCGGTGGATTATTTGGTCAAACCGGTAGCGGTAAAGGTAATACCGGAACTGCTGGAAACCAGGGAGATCCAAATGGAGATCCAAACTCTGATGTCCTAACCGGGATCAGTACTGGTGGCGGTAAAGTCGGTGGCGGATTAGGAAATCGTGGTGGAAGCGGACCTAAGATTACCGATCAATCTCAAGCAACAGGTAGAGTAGTAGTGAAAGTTTGTGTGGATGCTCAAGGGAATGTAACCAGCGCTAAATTTACGCAGGGTGGGTCAACCACTAGTAATGCGCAACTTCGAAGAATCGCAGAAGCAAATGCTAAACGATGGAAGTTTAAGCCAGGTGAACTGGATAAGCAGTGTGGTACGATTACCTACGATTTCAAAGTAAAGTAATTTCATAAAAAGTAAATATTTTGCGGTCAAATTCGGAAGCTTCGGATTTGGCCGTTTTTTGTTTTCCCAGAGGTCTCATTAAGGAGACGTATTCAATATCCAATATTCAATATCCAATATCCAATATTCAATATTCAATGACCTACAAACAAACCCTCCAATATCTCTATACCCAGCTCCCCATGTTCCAGC
>JAHDHW010000084.1:16299-22269 GCA_020631105.1 Saprospiraceae bacterium
ATGACCTACAAACAAACCCTCCAATATCTCTATACCCAGCTCCCCATGTTCCAGCGAGTAGGCAATGTTGCTTTTAAAAAAGATTTGACGAATATCAGGAAGCTCTGCAAAGCCCTTGGAAATCCTCAAAAGTCATTTAAAGCAATCCATATTGCCGGGACGAATGGCAAGGGAAGTTCTGCGCATTTATTATGTAGCGTTTTGCAGGCGAGCGGGCACCGCGTGGGGCTTTACACCTCGCCGCATTATAAAGATTTTAGAGAACGGATTAAAGTAGATGGGCAACTGTGCTCTAAGCAATTTGTTGTTGATTTTGTCAAGGAGCATCAAGCAGTTTTCGAAGAGATACGGCCATCTTTTTTTGAGATTACGGTGGCTATGGCTTTTGAATATTTTAAGCATTCGCAGGTGGATCTGGCTGTGATCGAAACGGGCCTGGGCGGCCGCTTAGACTCTACCAACATCCTTAAGCCCATCCTTAGCATCATCACCAATATTAGTTATGATCATCAGCAGTTCTTAGGGGATACCTTACCTAAGATTGCCAGGGAGAAGGCCGGTATTATCAAGAAAAATATCCCGGTTATTATCGGAGAAGAACAAGCTGAGGTCAAGCATGTTTTTGAGAACGTAGCCAAGCGAAAAGAAGCGAAGCTTCGATTTGCCAGCCGGACTTATAAAGTGAAATTATTAAAAACAGATCTTAGGCATTCTTACTACGAAGTACGCAAGAGAGGAAAGATCATTTATCCTCGTTTGAAAGTAAACTTGCACGGTTCATTTCAGCAAAAGAATATTGCAACAATCTTAAGTGCGTGCGATCATTTGTCAGCGTACGTCAGCTCAGCGAATAACATAAAAAAAGGCTTCGCCAATTTGAAAGCGCTTACTTATTATATCGGTCGATGGCAGATACTCTCCGAAAAGCCGTACGTCATCGCGGATAGTGCACATAACGAAGCTGGCCTTCAGCTTTTAAAGGAAGCTTTAGGAAATATTGCTTTCGATCAACTACACTTTGTATTGGGGACCGTGGCGGATAAATCTCGTGAAAAGTTATTTCGAATTTTGCCAGACAATGCTACTTATTATTTTGCGAAAGCAGATATTCCACGCGGACTAGATGCAAAGATTCTGCAGAATGAAGCGGCGCAATTTGGCCTAAAAGGACGAGCTTACAGCTCTGTTAAAAATGCTCTGCGAGCAGCGAAAAGAGCTGCAAAAACAAATGATCTCATCTTTATTGGCGGAAGCATTTTTGTAGTTGCCGAAGTTTTATAAATGAGCTGGAATGCCTGTCTAAAGTAGGGGAACTTTACAAAACTAAAAATGGCAAGCATTTAGCTTATGTTAAAGCAACAAAGCGTTTAATAATAGATTTTGGGCTGATCAGCAGATCAATACTGTTCAAATCTTATTCCTACCAACTGTATTACTACTGAATTTTTCTTTTCCCCTTTTTGATCGTTGAACACTCAATGACAAAGGTCAAATAAACGCTTGATGAGCCAGTTCTCTATAATCTATTCCTACTTTGGTGTAAAACTAATTTTTAGAAGCAGTCTTGTTTATCTCTTATTCTGCAGTGTCAACATTGACATAAATGCCCAGTGTAGTGCTGAGGTTCAAATGACTGCGCCAAAAAACCTTTGCCTGGATGCTGGATTAATCTCTGGTGTATCCGGAGGCTTCCCACTACAAGGGACAATCGTGGGTGATCATGGTGTTTATTCCGGGCCAGGAGTTATTGACGATGGCAATGGGCAAACTTTTTCATACGATGCTTCACTAGTTGGTTTGGGGCGAGCACCTATCTTTTACACTTATACGGATAATCTTGGCTGTATAGAAACTGCGATCGATTCGGTTACGATTATTAATGATGTGCAGCTTAATCTCAGGGCAACGGCATTTTGTATTGATGCCTGTATTCAGATTGGTTTAACCGGAGGAAACCCTATTGGTGGAGTATATTCTGGGAATGGAGTTATTGACGATGGCAATGGAATAACTTTTTCCTTTGATCCGGAAGCAGCCGGTGTGGGCGCACATGCTATCTACTATGAATACGAAGATGAATTTGGCTGCACCATGTCGGAGCTGGATTTTATGGATGTGGTAGACAACTGTTCTTTTTGCCCTGGAGAGCAGGCGGATGAAGTTCGCTTTTCCATTCGAAGGATTCAATTGTTAGGTTGTTCGTCACCAACCGAAGGTGCAAATCCTCAGCTTAAGATAAACAATATAACAAATGGTAATCTGGAATATTATTTTGGATATAATCTGGATAATAATCAGACTCATAGCACTATATTTTTGGAGCCAATTTGTACCCAAAGTACGATTCATGATATCGGAATAGAAGCCTTTCAAACGGCGGTTGACCTTGACTTTCAGTCGGCAGAAATAGAGGGAGATTATTGCGAGGAATTCGATGGAGAAGATACTAATGTTTCTAACATCATAGCGCAGTCCATTGACCTGACGGATCTGACCTTGTTTGGAGCTATCGGTGGAGAAGTGAACTTTATATTCGAAGGTGGATGCCTGAAGTATGATTATGTGATCATGTCGACCAGTTGTGATGAAAGCACCTGCCAATTGCCAGAGATAGTTTGTCCGGCGAATAATTATGAATTTAACCCTGAGTGTAATGACGAGAGTATTCCGGCAGCTTCGGTTTCATTTAATGATTGGTATTGTCCGAATCCTGATTCGATCATGCCAACGGTTTACTATGGCTGTGGAAATTTGACGCTTGAGTCCAATGACACGAGCTACATTTCCGGCTGTACCAAAATTTTAGAACGGACCTATACCGTAACTGATGAGAATGGAGATCAAGCCAGTTGTGTGCAAAGTTTTACATTACCCTTTGATGATGTTTTACCTTTATTCGATAGTTTGCCCGCTGATCAAACGCTTGCGGAGGAGGACATTCCGGATGCTTTTGCCATGACCGCTACCGATAATTGTACTAGTTCGGATGAGCTTTCGATTAGTTTCTCTGAAAATCAAGTGCCTGCAATTTATCCTATTGCCTATGCCCTTTTGAGGAGTTGGACGGTTACGGATAACTGTGGAAATACTTCAACTCATACTCAGGAGATTCAAGTGTTATCTACCGATATGCCAACAATAGTTTGCCCGGAAGATATTACGGTGCAAATACCTGAGCAAGTCAGCCCTGATTCCAGCTTATTGACAGTGAATAATTACTGTATTACCGGATATTCTATTGATATAAACAACACGCTGATTGATACTATTCCGAGCATTCCTGAAGTGATAAATTATCATTTCGAATTTGTTTTTAATAATGATTGTGGCGAGACATTGTCTTGTACTCAGGTCATAACTTATGCTGCTCCGGCACCCGGGCAAATAACTTGTCCGGAAGATATTACTGTAGATGTTATTGCTGACTTCAATGCTGATCCTCTAGATGCAACAGTAGTTAATTACTGTGATTCTGGTTATGATCTGGCCATCCAGAATATTTTAATTGACGGAGTCCCTGAGGAAGGCGGAACAATTTATCATTATGAATATACTATGTCTGATCCGTGTGGAGGAGAGGAGTCATGTATTCAGTTGGTGACGCTTGAAGATGATAATTCTGTTCCTTATAGTATTGTTTGTCCATCAGCAATTACTGTAAATTGTGTTGCTGAAATTAATCCGACAATAGCGGCATTGATGATAGATGGATTTTGTGAATCAGGTTATGAAATCTCTATGTCTGATCCCGAGATCAGCGGAGCGCCTACTTGCACGGGGACCACTTACGATTATACTTTTACTTTGAAAAGTGAATGTGGAGATTCGGTAACCTGTCATCAGTTGTATACCCTTCAAAATGATATTCCCGAAATTACCTGCCCTGCTGATAAAACTGTTTTTTGTGCATCAGAAATTTCAGTGGATTATACGGATTTGTTGATTAGCACTGATTGTAATCTTAATTATAATCTTGCGGTAGATAGTCAATTGGTTGAAGGCGTAGAGGGTTGCAATGGTGCGGTTTATAATTATAAATTTATGCTGGCTGATGAATGTGGTAATTCAAATGCTTGTGAGCAACGATTTACCATAGAACATACCCCACTTGAATTGATCTGCCCACCGGATATTACCCTGACTTGTGGTAGCAGTCTGGATGATCTGGCAGGAGATATTCAAGTATCTACAAATTGTGATCTTGGGTATTCCGTTACGACGAACTATACACTTTTGGAAGGGCAGGCAGCTTGTGCTGGGGCAATTTATAACTACGTTTATACTGTAACGGAAGATTGTGGGGCGCAGAGTATTTGTTCCCGACAAGTGGTACTCGAGCAAAATGACTTTATGTTGATACTGCCAGAAGAAATTAGCGTGAGTTGCGCCTCAGAGATTAATCCTACAACAGACCAAATCCAGGTGCTAAATGCTTGTACAGATGATTATTCTATTGAAATCACACTAAATAATATTTTCGGAACACCCAATTGCCCTGGCACTAAATATCTTTATGATTATACCTATAGTGATGCCTGCTTGTTTTCGGAAATTGCACAACAAGTCTATGTAGTCGAAGAGTCTCACCTAAATATTATTTTGCCCACTCTTACTTATGTTGACTGTTATGATGATATAGTGGTCGGAGAAGAGGATGCACAAATCTTGTCAACTTGTGAAATTGGTTACAGTATTTCAATTGAAGAGAACTTACCTGATACAGATGCGAACTGTGGAGGAGCGGTATACGAATATACTTATTTCTACGAGGATGAATGCGGGCAGTCTACTTCAGCGAGTCGCTATTTTATCCTTAAAGAGGATAATGAATTTAGTATTGAAGCCCCTCAGGATGTTACGGTTGCTTGCGAAGATGAAATTACGGATCTACTTTCAGAAGGTATAGTACATTCGAATTGTAATGTAGAGGTAAATACAAGAATTGAACTGGTAAAAGTAGAAGGAGAAAAGGGATGTCCCGGGACCCAGTATAAATATGCGTATACGGCTAATTCCGTTTGTGGCGATGAGGGTACTGATTTCCGGATCATTACTATTGAAAACGAAAAGCCGGAGATTCATTGCCCCGGTACCTTAACGATTAATTGTAGTGCACTTGATGATGATACTTTGATTCAGGAGTGGTTAGCATCTGCCTATGTTTCCGAAGCCTGTAAATCAATGCCTGAAATCAAGACAGATTTTGATCTAAAGTCCTTTACCGGATGTGGACTTGAAGAGACCTATACCGTCCGTTTCTTTTTCGAAGATGTCTGCGGGCGTAGTAACCAATGTAATAGTCAAATAATACTGGAGGATAATTCACCACCGATTATTTATAGTGTAGCACAGGATTTTTCTACGATTTGTGATGAGCAAACCGAATCAGTTTTGCTTTCCTGGTTATCCGATAATGGAGGAGCTATTGTCCTTGATGACTGCTGGGGGGATAAGGTTTTTTGGACTACCATTCCAGAAAACCCATTGCTTGAATGCAATGGAGAAGCGCAGGTGCTTCAGGTGGAATTTATTGCTCAGGATTTATGTGGTAATGCTAGTTCAACTACTGCGAACTTTTATGTAGCGGAAAGGGAAGAAGAAATTGAAGCCCCGGAACCTGAACCAACGCAATTATCGTTTTCGCAGAATTACCCTGATCCGTTTTCTGAGGAGACTCAAATCGATTTCTATATCCCTACGGATGAAACTATTACCTTTAATATTTTCAATGCTTCTGGTCATTTGGTTTATCAGGAGACATCAGAATATCTCACAGGATATCATACCTTTAAAGTAAAAGCCTATTCTTTAAAATCAACCGGCGTATTTATCTGTCAGATTCAATTAAAAGATGTTGTCTTTGTCCAAAAAATGCTGGCCCGAAATTAAGGAGTGAAAAGTTACGACTGATCTCGTCAATCCACTATTTAAATAATAAGCACTTATTCTAATGATTTTTGTATATTTAAG
>JAHDHW010000085.1:0-10108 GCA_020631105.1 Saprospiraceae bacterium
TAGTACCATTGGCCAAATACAATCACTTTCAACCATCTTTTCGAATCGTCCTACTTTTTAAGAAGTCACAAAACTACTTTCAAAAGCCCGAAGGGCAATCAATAAGCGAGCATTTTCTGCAGGAGTACCCACTGTCAAGCGAAGACAACCTTCGCAATGCAATTGTCTGGATCGGTTGCGAACAATGATGCCTTTTTGCATCAAATAATCATAAGTTTGATCCGGATTATTTACCCTGACCAAAATAAAATTAGTCTGGGTTGGGAATACCTTTTGCACAAAATTCAACTCAGATAATTGCGGAATCAAGCGATCGCGTTCTTGACAAATCAATTTTATCTGAGCAGTAACTTCGTCCACATTTTCTAACTTATTTTGAAGCGCTTGCTGAGTCAGCTGATTGATATTATAAGGTAATTTAATCTTGTTGAGCCAGCTGATCATTTCCGCATTGGAAAAGGCCATTCCCAATCTTGCCCCAGCTAAGCCCCAGGCTTTGGAGAACGTTTGCAAGACCACCAAATTTGGAAATCTGTCGATCCACTCTATGCAAGAATCCTCATCTGAAAAATCCATATACGCTTCATCAACCACTACAATTCCTTTAAAGCCCTCGATCATTTGTTCGAGTAAAGGTTTTGGAATAATACTACCAGTAGGATTATTTGGGTTACAAATAAAAAGCAGTTTAGCATTTTGAGCACTCAGGCTTTGTAAACCTGTCAAATCCGGTTGGAAATTAGCATCCAAAGGTAACTCTTTGACTTGTACCCCTGCCGTTCGAGCGGCTACTCCGTATACCCCATAAGTCGGAGGCAAAGTTAAGATAGAATCTGTGCCGGTTTCACAAAATAAGCGTACCAATAAGTCAATTGCTTCATCACTACCATTCCCCAGGAATATATGCTCGGGCTTTACTTTTTTAATTGCAGCGATTCCTTTTTTCAAGGATTTTTGGAGCGGATCAGGGTAGCGATTGAGATCTGTTTCAAATGGATTTTCATTAGCATCCAGGTAAACTTCGGCTTGACCTTCGAATTCATCTCTCGCAGAGGCATAAGGTTTGAAGGCACGTAAGTCCGTTCGAACTAAAGCTTCCACCACAGAAACCGCATTGGTATCTTTTTCATTATTCGCTGAATTTCCGATGCCTTCGGCCATCGGATCTTGCGCTGACTCAATGGTCGCCAATCGGATGGACACCGCATTTTTATGCCCTACGAGTTGTTCGGCAGTAGCCATTGTCTCTACGGTTGGGCCAATGTTTTGCAAACCAATAGGTGTTATTCGCTGAAAGGTAATCTTCTTAACGAAGCTATCCAGAGAAACTCCGCTGTAAGCGGTTGCAAAACCATTAGTTGGCAAGGTGTGGTTAGTCCCAGAGGCATAATCACCTGCTGATTCAGGCGTATAATTACCAAGAAAGACAGAACCTGCATTTACAATATTTGCGGCTAATCGTTCTGGATTCTCCACTGCAAGGATGAGGTGTTCGGGTGCATATTCATTAATCAGAGCGGTCATCTCCTTTCGATCCTCCGCAATAATTGCAACACTATTGGACAAAGCTACTTTAGCAAACCCTCTTCTGGGCAGCTCTTTTATTTGTTCCTCAATTTCAGCTAATATTTCATTTACCAAGCTTTCCGTGTCAGCAATCAGTACGACTTGACTATCTGCACCATGTTCTGCCTGCGACAATAAATCCGCAGCGACAAAAGCCGGAACAGCACTTTGATCGGCAACGACCATCACTTCAGAGGGACCAGCCGGGAGGTCAATAGCAACTCCTACCCTGTTTACCTGTTGTTTTGCTTCTGTGACATATTGATTACCCGGGCCAAATATTTTATATACCGCAGGAACAGTTTCTGTACCATAAGCCATCGCTGCAATTGCCTGAGCACCGCCGACTTTGTAAACCTTATTGATACCAACTAATTGGGCAGTATAGAGAATCGCAGGATCAATGGTCCCGTCTTTTCGTGGAGGAGTGCAAAGGACGATTTCGGCGCAGCCTGCGATCCGGGCTGGAACTCCGAGCATCAAAACACTACTAAACAAAGGGGCCGTTCCCCCGGGGATATATAAGCCTACTTTTTCAATAGCTACACTTTTACGCCAGCATTGTACTCCCGGCATCGTCTCAATTACCTCCGGGGTCTCTTGTTGAGATTGGTGAAAAGTAAAAATATTGGACTGTGCTTGCTGGATAGCATTCTTTAACTCTAGGTCAATTGCGGCTTCGGCAGCAGCAAATTCTTCTGCCTCGACTTGGATATTTTGTAAAAGCACTTTATCAAACCTTTCGGTCAAATCCAGCAATGCCTTATCTCCATTTTCCCTAACGGATTCTAAAGTAGTACGTACTGCTGGTTCCAAATCTGCGGTGCTCATTGCCGGCCGTTTTAATAGTTCGGGCCATTCCTGAGGGTTTGTATTATTGTAAACTTTCATAGTAAGTAAGTAGTAAGCCTAAAAAATTGATATAACAATTTTGGTTAGGCACTTAGATTATTAAAGAATCATTTTTTCAATAGGAGCGACTAAAATACCTTCAGCGCCGTACTCTTTCAATTTGTCAATCATCTCCCAGAATTTCTGCTCATTTACTACAGAATGAATTGCACTCCAACCTTCTGTAGCTAAAGGCACAACCGTCGGGCTTCGCATCCCGGGAAGTAATTGCACAATTTCGCTTACTTTCTCATTGGGCGCATTCATGATGATATACTTATTCGACTTTGCACGATTAACTGCCTCTATCCGAAATAAAAACTTATCAAGGATATCTTGTTTTTCCGGGCTCAAATTATCACTGGCAATAAGCACTGCCTGAGATTTCAGTATTACTTCTACTTCCTTTAGGCCATTACTAAAAAGGGTACTTCCGGAGCTAACTATATCACATACACCTTCAGCCAGGCCAATACTTGGGGCAATTTCGACTGAGCCGCTGATTTTGTGGATTTCGGCTTCGACATTTTGTGTTTGGAGGTACTTTGAGAGGATATTAGGATAGGAAGTTGCGATACGCTTAGATTGGAAATAACTGGGTCCGGGGTAATCAACAGCTTTGGGAACCGCTAGCGAGAGTCGGCATTTTGAGAATCCTAATTGTTGACTGACGACAACTGATTTATCAGTTTCCTGCACCACATTTTCTCCGAGGATGCCGATATCGGCAACACCATCTTCGACATACTGCGGGATATCATCGTCCCTTAAGTAGAGTATCTCCATCGGAAAGTTAACCGCAGGTGCCAGTAATTGATTCTTACCATTCTGAATACTGATCCCACATTCCTTTAGTAAGGCTTTGGAAGAATCGCTGAGGCGACCGGATTTTTGAATTGCTAATTTTAAAGTGCTCATTGAATATATCTTTTCTAATTTTAGTTGTTCGTATGAAAGAAAATAGACCGAAACAAAAAAGGCTTACTGTTTGCAAACAGTAAGCCTTTTTTGTTTTATAACAATCAATATAGCCTTATCACCATTTGCGGTTGTGTACAAAAGTTGAATGATGATGATGGATATGAAGATTGCAATACATAGAATTGGTTGTTAAAATTATAGAAACCGGGTAGTCCGGAAATTGTTTATTAAATACTTGTTTAAATTTTGACTTTGGACAATTAAAAAAGGCTTACCGTATAACGACAAGCCTTCCTTTTATTATGTTCACCACTAGGTTCAGCAAGTCATTACATACGAGACGTATGAAAATGAATGTGATGCTGATGTAATTGGATTAAAATCATATTGCAGTGGTCATCAATAATTAACGTTCACAAATGTAGTACATTTTACAGTATAATTTCAATTTTTTTGCCCCTAAAATTTGATCTTCGACTCACATCTCGTTGGTGCTCATGCACACTTTACTGTAAATCAACGAACTATGTCAAATATGCCAGAATCATACAAATCTAATCCCTTCTCGAAAGTATTTCTTGTATTCATTCTATTGTGCCGCCACCTGGCTTTAAACGTCCAATTCTTTTTTCTCAACTTAAGTCCTTACATTCAATCTAGAATACTCATCGAAACAAATTCGCCCTTCGAGAGTTAAACCAACATTACCAATAACTATTTCATGGCAAAAAGAACAAATAGAAAAAAGCAAACCGATGATTATGATAATCAAACCATAATCAAGGTGAACACAAATACTGAAAACACAAACAGAAGACGACCTTCTGGTGAAAACAAAAGTAAGGCTACCCCGGAATCGACTAAAAATCCCCCTGCTAAACGGACAAATAACAATACTAATAAAAAAACTACTCCTAGGAACACAAAACCCAAGACTTCAAATACGCCCATAAACCAAAAGACTAACAACAGAAGTAAGGAAAATAAAAAACCTGCTTCAAATAAAAATACTAAATCAACGAATAGCCCTGTAGAAAACAAGTCAGCTTCAAACGCTCCACAATCAACGCCTAATACAGAAAATAATAATCTATCCCTCTCTCCCACTCCGGATGTTAAGATTGCACAGACTGTGGCCATCCTGATTGACGGCAATAATATCGAAATGAGTCTTACCACTCTTATGAAAAACAAGAGTGCAGTTATTAATTTCGATACTGTGATCCCTAAATTACTCCATGGTAGAGGCTTAAGTAGGTTGATTTATTTCCGGGAAGGGGTAAGTATTTCTAAGAAACTAGCAGATCGATTACATACGCATTACTTTGGTTCGGTGGTCCCTTGCCATAAGTCAGCGGATATTCCGCTTTCGATTAAGGCAACGCAACTCGCCGAGAAGGTAGATGTGATTATCATCCTGTCAGGTGATTCGGATTATGTGGAACTCGTCCGACACTTAAAGAATCAAGGTGTTCGGGTAGAAATCGCAGCTGTACAGATGACGACAGCCAGCATTTTAAGGGAAGAAGCGGATTTCTTTAGTCCGATTACGGAGTCTGATGCGTTTATTTTGAAGTAAGCATTTTTCTTGGTGTCTTTTGTTTTGAACACAAGTTGGAAACTTGTTTGTATCACGCTCTTCCAAGTTATGCTTCGCTAAATTTGAAAGAAAAGGAGTGAGGCTGAATTAAGTTACCTGCTACTGATAACACAAGTTGGAAACTTGTTGAAATGACTTCCTTCCAAGTTACGCTTCGCTAAACTTGAAAGAAATAAAGTGGGGCGGTGTCAAAGTTATGACACCGCCCCATTTGATTTTACAAATTGCTTTATTATTTACTCTCCGGATAAACCTTTGGCAGTCCGGTCTTCCGGTGCCGGAGCAGGTGTCATTTTAACCTGATCCTTTTGGAGTGCCTTCATCACTTCCTGAACTACTCTTTCCATCTGTGGATCACGGCCTTGCACCAAAATATTAGGATCATCCCATACTTTGATATCCGGCTTCACCCCTTCACCTTCCCAGAACCAGTGCCCGTCATTATCATAAAGACGTGCTCCGGGTACAGTTATACCTCCACCATCGATTAATCGGTGTCCAGTCGCCGGTCCTACTAAAATTCCGAGCGTACGCTCTCCAACTATTGGTCCGGCTTCCAGCTCCTGAAATGCCCAGGGTAGTCCATCACCTCCGGAGCCTGCCCATCCGTTGATCAGCATCCCCATTGGTCCGGTATTCGTTTTGATGGGGTGAGTATGATCCTTACCATGTCGCCAATGTAAGTTGTATACTACTGGGCGTTCTAATAATTCCAGGAAGCGATCCGCTAACTGACCACCGCCATTGAAACGCTCATCAATAATAAATCCTTCTTTATCCAACTGTCCATAGAACATCCGTACCAACTCCAGTTGTCCACGCCCTCCGGTATTCGACATATAAATATATCCCAGCTTCCCGTCAGAGAGTTCTTCTACTAGTTTTCGCTTGTTTTCGATCCATTCCAGGTAACGGAGCTGTTGCTCCTCCCCTTGCGACAAGGTCTTAATCAAATGAACTTTAGCATCCGCTTCCTTACCGCTACGACTAACTTTGAGTGCAACAGTCTCGCCGTCCAAACCTACAAAGGCAGCATAAGGATCTTTCGCAGGATCAAGGTTTGTACCGTTGACGGATAAAATGTAATCTCCGGGTTTGATATCCACTCCAGGCTGATCAAGTGGAGAGCGAACCTCTGTATCCCAGGACGCAGGTCTTACGATTCTGTCAATTTTAAATTTTCCGGCATCAAGGGCCCAATCAATTCCAAGGAAACCATTGCTCATGCGATCCACGCGTTCTACGTCACCTCCAAAAGTATAAGTATGACCTGCTGATAATTCTGCGGCCAGGTTAGACATAATAAATGAAACGTCCCAGCGTGTTCGCGCATCTTTAATCAGGTCTCCGTACTGTCTACGTAAGCCTTCCCAATCCAAACCATGCATCGCAGGATCATAAAAGAAATCCCGATGGCGTCGCCAGGCATCTGTAAAAAGTTGATTCCATTCCTGACGTGGTACCAGATCCATTACTAATCCTCCGGTTGGAACCGGAGACTTTATTTTCTGGCCAGGAGCGGGCTTGATAATGCCGTATTTACCTTTATCACTTACCAGTAGCATTTTGCCATCAGCGGTTTTTTCTGCGGAGCGGATACTTTCCATGACCGTTTCTTCTTTATGCTCTTTTAAGTCAAAAAGCATTAGTTTGGAACCCCGTTTTTCAGAGCCGGTATTGGACCCGCGAATAAATAATAACTTACCTTCGAAAGCCATGATACCACCAAAGTTTCCAGCATCCGGAGGCAAGATTCGTACTCGAGACTCCAGGTCATCGAAGTCAATTTTCACTTCAGCCACTTTGTCTTTGTCTTCTTTTTTGTCTTTGTCTTCTTTCTTATCGTCGTCTCCTTTCTTATCTTTTGCACCTTTTTTCTTTTTGTCTTTACCTTTGTCTTCCTCTTTATCTTCAGCCTTATCCTCTGATTCTTTTTCTTCCTCTTTAATCTCTACCTCATCATTTTTAGGAGCCATTAAGTTTGGCGCATCTTTAGTCAAGGCGACATAAGCAATCTGGGTAGAATTCGGGTAAACCCAAGTTCCATCACCCATATCCGAATAATGAGGACGCATACTCCGATCAGAAAGGAAGAACAAATACTTGCCGTCTGCGCTAAACACCGAATTGGATTCATTGTAAAATCCACTAGTTATAGAATGTTTCTTTTTCGTCTCAGTGTTATAAACAAAAATTGCTACCTGTGCATTTTCAAGTCCATGACTAAAGGTAATCCAACGACTATCTGGTGACCATTCAATCGGGTAACCTAATCGGCCTGGATGGCTTTGATTCCAAACGGTATTCGTCGCTTTATCTAAAGCACCTGATTTTACATCTAGGATATAGATATCATTTTTCTCATCTATAAAAGCGATCTTTTTGCTATCAGGAGACCAGTACAACTGGTACCCAAAACCCATTCCCCGATTCGTAATCTTTCGAGCGGCTTCAGAGGCATCAGACTTTTGTACATAGATTTCAAACTCTCCGGAACGATCACTCCAAAATGCGAGGTGCTTTCCATCAGGTGACCAGGAAGGGTCACGATCAAAGGCACCACTTGACTTGGTCATGTTCATCGTAAAGCCTTCTTTACCCGGAACATTGAACAATTCGCCTCTGGCTTCAAAGACCACTCTTTTACCTCCGGGAGCAGCAGTTGCATTAGAGATATTCTTACTGACATCTTGCTTACGTGGCATCTCCGCAGAAAGGTCACTGATCACATTTACATCAACGGCTTTGAACTGCTCCGTTTTAAGATCCATCAAATAAAGCGTGCCTCCTTTTTCGAATACAATCTCTGAAGGTCCAGCGGACATATAAGAGATATCAAAGTCATCAAAAGTCGTCACCTGCTTTGATTGCTTAGTCTTCGTATCATAGGACCAAAGATTCAATCGCATGTTTTTGGCCTGATCGGATAAGAAATAAACTTTATCCCCAGCCCAGGCAGGCTTCCCATCATTTGCAATATTATTAGTTATGTTTTCAGCGGTATTTTTTTGTAGGTCATACAGGATGATGTCAGAAGTCAATCCTCCCCTGTACCTTTTGAATGGGTAGTTTTCGGTAATCTTGGTAATGTAGGCTAAATGATTGCCATCTGGTGAATAGCTGGCCAGTTCTCCATAAGGTACTTTTAGTCTTTCGGGTAAGCCTCCATTTTTGCCAACTTTAAAAAATTGGCTGGTAGAACGCTGACCGGTCATTCTTCGGGAGGCAAATAGTAAGTGCTCTCCATCGGGGTGCCATTCTACCATTCGGTCATAATATGAGGAGTAAGTCACTCGTACCGGCAGTCCGCCTTTGATAGACATCACATAAATATCAGAATTCCCCTGATAGCTGGCAGTATACGCAATGTGCTGACCATCGGGTGAAAACCGTGGATAGGATTCTTCACCAGGTGAATGGCTAATTTGGATAGCGGTACCACCAGTCTTCGGGACCACCCAAAGATCTCCTCCATAAACGAAAGTGATTTGAGTGTCAGAAACATCGAGATAACGCATCAACTTTGCATTAATCTGTGAAAAGAGCGGGACACTGAACGAAAATATCGTCAGCAGCAATAAGATTTTTTTCATAGTACTTGGGTTTGATTGATTATTCGTGGAGCTGCGTCTTTGATCCATGGCGCTCCGGGGTTTGAATCTTCTAAAGATGAGCATTAGTGCTTTAAATCAGGCATGGAAGCACAAAAAACCCGTGTAATGTCATTTGATTTTCGACGAAATAACACTTGTTATTGATTAGTGCAAAGGAGGAATGCAAAAAGTGTAAATTTGCGACATGTATAAGCAGCTAAAGGCATTGACTAAGTTTTTGTTACCAAAGGACTTTATGGTTCGGAACGAACAATGGATTCGTGCGCTTAGTTATCCATTGTACAAAGGCAATCAGTATCAATGTACAGTTTGTAATGCAAAGCTCTCGCGATACATTTCTTTACCTACGGGAGATTCGTTGTGCCCTCGTTGCGGCAGCCTGCCGCGTACGCGGCGTCTGTGGAAGCTCGTAGAGCCAATGCTTTCAGAGGGCTTAAAGGTTTTACACTTCTCCCCTTCCCGGGTATTATTTCGAAAGTTTAAAGCCAAAAAGGGCCTCGAATACTTATCCACTGACTTTGAAGATGAGTTTCTGGCGGATCAAAAGCTAGACATTCGTCAGACGGGATTAGCAGCAGATCATTTTGATCTGATCATCTGTTATCATGTGTTGGAGCACATTGATGAAGATCAACTAGCGATGCGGGAACTTTACCGCATTCTAAAACCCGGAGGACATGCCTTGATTCAAACACCTTTTAAGGCCGGGACGATATACGAAGATCCTTCGATACAAAGTCCGGAGGCGAGGCTGGAGCACTTCGGGCAAGCGGATCATGTTCGGGTATATTCGGTGGCAGGTTTACAGGAGCGACTGGAAGGAGCGGGGTTTGAGGTAGAGGTCCTGGAGTTTGAGGACTCCCCGGGTAATCGATCCGGGCTGAAAGCCGGCGAACGAGTATTAAAAGTACAAAAGGTGTAAACTGCGGAGCATTCATTTCTTTAAATATCCTTCTCTTATCTTCATCGACTTTTCCTCTACATTAGTCTAGCAAAGGTGCAAAATAGCCTTTTCAGGTGCATATTGCTGACATATTCATTTTCAAACAAGTTAAATCAATATAAAAATGGAAAATAGTAATTTGATGAATTCAATGTCAGAATCAGAAGAGAACAACTGGGCTTTATTTTCTCACCTTGGTATCTTAGGCGGTATGGTTGTCCCATTCGGAAACATCCTTATGCCCTTGATGATCTGGCAAATCAATAAGGATAAATCAGAGTATATCACAGAGCATGCAAAGGAAGCTTTAAACTTCCAGTTGACGATGTTAATCATATACTTTGGATGCGCTTTGATGTGTCTGATCTTGATAGGCTTTCCAATGTTAGTGATCGCCGGAATCATACATATCGTGTTTACGATTATCGCTGCTACGAAAGCAAGTAGCGGAGAATATTATGACTATCCTTTTAATTTTCGATTGATCTCATAGAAATATTCCATAAAAAATATTCAATATCCATAAGGCTGCCAGTCCGTACTATTTAAAGCAGGTGCAGCCACTGGATATTG
>JAHDHW010000085.1:10208-20407 GCA_020631105.1 Saprospiraceae bacterium
ATTGGATATTGGATATTGGATATTGGATATTGGAGCTGTTCAAAAGAATTCTAAACTTAAAAAAATAGCCAATGTTGAATCTTGAATTTCCAATTTTGAATAAAATTCACGCTACTAAAATTTGATAAATAGAAATCCAATCCTCATTCAGTATTATTTTATTCGAGGTTCAATACTCTAATAATCATCCCCCAGCGCGAAATCCGACTTCCGCATCATCCACTTCCCTTTCGTAAAATCCGGAAAATGCATTGGTTGACTGCCATTGGCAATTGATTGCTCAGAGAGCGGCGTGATAGCCATCCAGGTAGCCGCATCATAAACATCAATTGGTGGATTTACTTTTCGCTTCACGGATTCTACAAAAGCATTAATCACAAAATAGTCCATGCCTCCATGTCCGGCACCAACGGCTTTCTGTTCATACTTCTTCCAAAGCGGGTGGTCATATTTTTCCAGATACTCATCTGCTGATTCCCAGCGATGTGCTTTTTCACTTACGCCTTCCAGATAAAGTGATTTATTGACGTCCATCCAAATGCCCTTAGACCCTTGCACTCTAAACCCGAGGGAGTAAGGTCTTGGCAAATTAGTATCATGGCTCAACATAACGGATTCTCCATTTTGAGTTTTGATCAAAGTCGTTACCACATCCCCTAATTTAAAATCAACCTTGGCATTAGGATGATCTTTACCTCCGCTGGGGTGATTGACTACATAGTCATGTAATCCTCTGGCTTTAGTGGACATCGAGGTCAGATATAAGAAACGATTTCCTCTGTTAATATCGCAGTACATTGCTACAGGTCCAATCCCATGCGTTGGATATAAATCTCCGTCTCGGTAAACCGAATGAGTTGTTCGCCATTTAGCTTCACTATATCCTTTGTCACCAAACTCCACACCTTTGCCATAAGGGTCGACGCCATCATTAAATTTTACATGACGCAAATCATGCTGATATCCTCCTTCTAAATGAATCATCTCTCCAAACATTCCTTTGCGAACCATATTCAACACGGCCATTACATCTCGTCGGTAACAAACATTTTCCAGAAACATTAGTGGTACCCCAGTCTCTTCATAAGCGCTAACCAGCTCCCAACACTCTTCAATTGCAGTAGCGCCATTCACTTCTACCCCGGTAAATTTCCCCGCACGCATCGCTGCTACAGACATTGGTACATGCCAGACCCAAGGCGTAGCAATTACTACAGCGTCCACATTATCTTCTTCCAACAACTTAAGGTAAGCTTCCTCTCCCTTGTCAAATACTTTTGCTGCTTTACGACCAGCTTTTGAAATCATCTTTTGACTTGCTTGTATCGCTAAGGGGTCAATATCACAAATAGCTGTCACCTCGCAATCTTCTCTCCTTAGGAATAAATCCAGGTGTCCCCGCCCTCTTAGGCCGACACCTATAATCCCTACTTTTATCACTCGATCATCCTTACGAGTAAGGTAGTTGGGTAATCCTACTGGTGCTACACTTAATCCTGCACCTGCGATACTTGAAGTTTTGATAAAATCTCGTCGGTTAATCTTGCTCATTGGTTTTATTTTTAGTTTTATCGATTTTCTTTTCGCCATACGATCTTTAGCCCTGACCACTTTTCGTCCACTGCGCAAACTTTGACATCTACCAATCCCATACTCAGAGCGCTATCGCGTATGATGTTTTCATTCATATCCGTGGGAATTTTTGATGCTTTTTTATACCAGGATACCCAGATCATCCCGTTTTTCTCAATTTCCTGGGTTAGTCCCTTAAATTTTGCTTCAAAATGAGCGATATCTTTGCAAAAGATATGGATGAAATCTGCCTGTACGGCTTGATCCCTTAATACTTCCACTCCTTCTGGTAATTCCCCTAGTAAGTTTAAATAATCAGCAGGAGCATCAATAAATCGGACTTTATAGTCCTTTTTAATCCCTAATTTTTTGATCAGAGGTGTTCCTGAGTATCCAGAAGGCATAGAATATTGTATTTAGCGTCTAAGGCTTTGAGCTCAATATATTTGATGAGCAATATAAGGAATGCTGAGGATAGTCCGGTAATCTACAAAAAACAGATCTTTCTTTTGTCGCTTTAGGTTTGACTATTATATATTATAGCACTATTTTTGCGTTTTTCTGAATAGAACTAATTACCGATTTATCGGTTGATATAATAAAACATACTCTATTATGGCGATAATGATTACTGATGAGTGCATCAACTGTGGAGCTTGCGAGCCTGAATGCCCGAATAATGCAATATATGAGGGCGGCGTTGAATGGGCCGTGGCTGATGGGACAGAAGTGTCCGGCACTTATATTCTGGAAGGCGGAAAAGAGGTAGGCGTAAGTGATTCAAATGCACCGGTTGAAGAAGACTTTTACTTCATCGTACCTGATAAATGTACAGAATGTGTAGGTTTTCACGAAGAACCTCAATGTGCAGCGGTTTGCCCTGTTGACTGTTGTGTTCCTGACCCAGAGCGAGAAGAAACAGAAGAGCAATTATTAGCAAGAAAAGCGGCTTTGCATCTTTAGACAAAAAACTCTCGTATATTGTCTGATATAAAGGCGGTTCCTTAGATTAAGGAACCGCCTTTGTTGTTTCCTTAACCAATAACCAACCAAGTTTCTATTATGGCAAGTGATATTGAAATTGCACAATCCGTAACGCTTCAACCAATTGTTGATATAGCAAAACAGCTCAATCTCGGAGCGGATCAACTTGAACTGTATGGCAATTACAAAGCAAAACTCCCCCTTTCATTGATTGATGAAGAACGGATCAAAAAAAGTAATCTCATCCTTGTTTCTGCCATTTCTCCTACTCCTGCAGGGGAAGGCAAAACCACTACTTCCATTGGTTTAACTCAAGGACTAAATCGCATCGGTAAACAAACCACTGTAGTACTTCGAGAGCCATCATTAGGTCCTGTATTCGGCATCAAAGGAGGAGCCGCCGGAGGTGGATATTCACAGGTATTACCTATGGAGGATATCAATTTGCATTTCACCGGTGATTTCTCTGCGATCGAAAAAGCACATAATCTACTTGCTGCACTCATCGATAATAATATTCAGAACAAAAACTCTAGCCTCAATATTGATCCACGAACTGTACTTTGGAAACGGGTCATTGATATGAATGATCGCGCCCTTCGAAATGTAATTGTGGGCCTAGGAGGCAGAGGAAATGGTATACCGCGTGAAACTGGCTTTGACATTACAGCAGCTTCGGAAATCATGGCTATTCTTTGTCTGGCAAATAATCTTACTGACCTCAAAGAACGCCTGGGTAATATTTTCGTAGGTTTTAATTTTGATCGTTCGCCGATCTACGCCCGGGATCTTAATGCCCAGGGTGCCATGACTGCTCTCCTCAAGGATGCCATCAAACCCAACCTTGTCCAAACCATCGAGGGTAACGCTGCCATTATCCATGGTGGACCTTTTGCCAACATTGCGCAGGGAACCAACTCTGTTTTAGCCACCAAAATGGGACTTTCCATGAGTGATTATGTGGTGACAGAAGCTGGCTTCGGATTTGACCTGGGTGCTGAAAAGTTTCTTGATATCAAATGTCAAAGCGCTGGCCTCTCTCCGAAGGCGGTCGTCATCGTAGCTACGATCAGAGCTTTAAAATATCACGGCGGTGCTGAACTGGACACCTTAAAAACACCTAACCCAGATGCTGTCCGCCAAGGATTGGTTAATCTCGAGAAGCATCTCGAAAACGCTAAGCAGTTTAATTTGACCCCAGTGGTAGCCATCAATGAATTTACGGCAGATACGCCTGAGGAAATTGCAATCGTTCAAGAGCGATGCAAAGAATTGGGTATTAAGGCCGTGGTCGCAAGAGTATGGGCTGATGGCGGAGCGGGTGCGGAAGACCTGGCCAGAGCGGTTGTTGAGGTTATTGAAAAAGATGATCAGAATTTCGAACCAATTTATAAATGGGAGCAGCCTGTTAAAGATAAAATCTATGCTATAGCAACTAAGATTTATGGCGCTTCAGATGTTGAATACAATTCCAGAGCAAAAGCAGACTTACGAAGAATCAGTAAACTCGGCCTCGATCATTTACCGGTCTGTATTGCGAAGACTCAAAAATCCCTCTCCGACAATCCAAAGTTGATCGGACGGCCAAGAGATTTTGTCATTCATGTACGGGAAATTGAAATTGCAGCAGGAGCTGGATTCTTAATCCCCATTACCGGGAATATGATGAGGATGCCAGGACTACCTTCGGTCCCTTCTGCAGAAAAGATTGACATTGATGAACATGGAAATATTACGGGATTATTTTAATTCCCAGAATCTGAGACGCGATTTCTGAAAATCGAAACTAACGAGGTTATCCTTAAGAAACGGGTAACCAAGTATGCCGTCGAGCGGTACTTCCATTGTGTTGCTAAAGCGTCCAAGATCCATAATGGTAAATTCCATAGGCTCAAAAGTTTGTCTTTTCACCTTTAGATCATCAATAATAATAGTGCTTGCTTTGCTACTTGAACTGTTGACGCCAGCTAAAGTCTTTGACTTAGATACTTTCAAAGACTTTTTTCTATTTTTCATCAGGCGCTTTAAGCTTTTCTTGTTAAAAACGTTTACCTCTGCTCCTGTATCTACTCCAAAATAGTAGGTCCGCTTTCCTATTTTCACTTGAATTATCGGAAGCTGTTCTTTACAAATAAAAGGTACATAATTGACCATTTTAAAATACTTCGACCGTTTTCTAAACTTCCTTGGGAGAAAAGAAATCATTCTATTAGAATAATCAATCATAAAATGTTCCTGACGGTAGGCTCCCACTCCTATAATACCTTGAATCTTTTGCTTCTTTACTTTTTCTAGATGAGATATGTCCAGCTCGATAGCATTCATATGTCGTTTTTTCAAGCCTCCAAGCTTAAACTCATTCACCACACAGGTGCCCATTTTCATATCTCCTGTTACACCAAATACTTTCTGCTTGGATTTGATCAATTCTTGGTTTTTGTTAATCACTAAGGATGGTGCTCCTGTATCAAAAACACAGTTGGATACACTTCCATTAATCTGAGCATTTATCATTATTAGCCCTCCGGCGAGTTTAAAAGGTACTGCCCTTCCCTGAGTAACGGATTTAGCAGCGTAACCTAAATCCAGTTTACCCGGAAAAAGAGTGTTAACCGTATAGGTGTTTTGTGCTACGCCAGCACCAGCGAATAAAAAAACGAATAAACTTATAGCCAGACCTTTATTCATCATAGTATATTTTAGCAATAACAGATTACGCTGATCAATTACAGCGAATAGAAGGAGACGTATTAAAATGGAAAGTGGATTCCGATGCTATCTTGTTCGAATCGAACTTGGAAAGTATTTTAATAGGCTAATGGGTCATTTTTTACCTAATAATATTATGCCAAACTCTTAAAACCCCAGTATAAGATTCTGTAATCGCGCAAATAACCAATATTGCTTGCTCTAGAATGGATATTTATTTAACTTGGGGCAAGTTTTAGCACATCTTTCTTCCCTCCCCTGACAGTTTCGATCCTACTAGTAATCAGTCTTTAATCGTCTCAAGATTGTCGATTGGGCTATTGATTCATTTTATCTTACAAGAAAACCAAAACAGTATGTCCAGGAAGTTTTACACCCTTCTAATTGCTATCTTATGTATTTCTATCAATAGCCATGCTCAGTGGTTGGAATGGGAAAACATTACTACCGATAATTTAACCTTGACCTCTGTCGCCAATTCAGATGATGAGGAAAAAGACATGGAACCTGCGGATTTAAACAATGATGGTTATGATGACCTGATCGTAGTTCGTAAAGTGCCATTCTCTAATCCTACGGAGCCTCAGAAATCAGACTTACTGTTGATGAACGTCAATGGTGAGCTCATTGATCAAACTGCGCAATTGGCACCGGGTTTTATTGATAATCCTACTCACGCCCGAGATGTCTTTATCGGAGATTTTGATGGGGATGGCTGGAAAGATGTAATCATTGCGAATACATTTAACCAAATGCCTATGTATTACCGAAATCGTGGAAATGACCCTGATGGTAACTGGAAAGGCTTGATTGATGAATCGGCAACTCGATTCCCGGCTACCTTGGATGATGTTCCATTGATCTGTGCTGTAAAAGGTGGAGATATTAATGGTGATGGCGCAATGGATATTTACTTCGTAAATTATAAACAAAATTCAGCTGGGGGAATAGCTCAGGATTTCCTATACATTAATGATGGAAATGGTTTCTTTACAGAGGAAGCTGCCGCTCGATTAGGTGATCTTAGAAACTCTGCTTTTGGTACAGAAGGCGAAATCAAAGACGTCGATAATGATGGAGATAACGACATTATTAAAGTGACTACGCTATATAACGTTGCACCATGGAATAGCCGTGGAGTAATCATCCTTTATAATGAAGGTGATGGAAACTTTACTAACTGGCAAAACATTTCTGCGCCAGTCAGTGCGAGTCCGTACATGATTGAAATTGAAGATTTCAATTTGGATGGTAAACTGGATGTTTATGTAATTGATGATGGAGCAGATTATCTCCTGACCGCAGGAGAAATAACACCAGACAATAATATTGCTTATACCAATTCAGCTATAAATTCTCCGAATGTCAATGGCTTCGGAGGAAATGTCCATGCGATTGATTTCGATCTTGACGGAGATATGGATTTAGGGGTTGCAGATGTTGATGTTGACATTCCACCTTGCACCTCAACCAGACGATTCGCACTTTTACGAAATGATAATGGCGTCTTTAATGATGTATACGGTACCACTACTCAGGAATGGGCCGTAAATACTTATGACTTTAGTCTCCTCGATGTAAATAACGATGGCTTACCTGAATTCATACTTGGGCAATGTGAAGGATACGGTTTGTTTTTATCTGACAACTGTGACCTCGCTCCGAGTAGTGCAGATTTTGACTTAGATGGAATCGCTGATGCCTGTGATGATTGTCCCGCGAACCCAGATCCTAACTGTAGCCCGCCACCAAACTTTCCGACGGTAAGTACTTCACTAAGCTTACCTCGTCAGTGGAATGAACTCCTATTAGCTTCTATCCGTCTGGATTTAGCGCGACCTACGGTACACGCACGTAACCTCTTTCATACTTCTGCTGCAATGTGGGATGCCTGGGCAGTATATAATGATGAAGGTTGTACTTATCTACTTGGACAAACCATAAATGGTTACACCTGCAACTTTGATGAAATTGATCTTTCGAATAGTTCTAATGAAGACATTGAGACGACGATTAGCTATGCAATGTATCGTATTCTATCTCATCGTTTTGGAAACTCAAACAATGCTGAGACCTTACAACAAGCCTATGACAATCACATGAGTGTTCTCGGGCTTGATATTGGAAATACTAGCACTAGTTATCAAGGAGGCTCTGCAGCAGCACTAGGTAATTATATCGCACAATGCTATATCAATTATGGTTTACAAGATAATGCAAACGAACCAAATCAATATGCGAATACAGGTTACGAGCCAGTCAATGAACCTTTAATTGTTGACAACCCCGGTAACCCTTCGATTACAGACCTAAATAGATGGCAACCACTAACCCTTGATCTTTTTATTGATCAAAGTGGTAATGTAATCCCTGGTGCTACACCTTCATTCCTTAGTCCTGAGTGGGGAAGCGTATGGCCATTTGCCTTAACGGATAATGATGCAAACACCTACCAGCGAGATGGTATCGATTATAAAGTATACCATGATCCCGGGACACCTCCTCTACTTGAAGCTAATGGTGGAGGTAGTTCTGATGATTACAAATGGGGCTTCTCAACTGTAATTACCTGGTCTTCTCACTTGGATCCTACGGATGGTGTATTGATGGATATTTCACCAGCCAATATTGGTAACTCTACCAGCCTACCAACCAGTGTAAGTGCTTACCCTGGATTTTATGATCAATTCGAGGGTGGAGTAAGCGCTGACGGACATCCTGTGAATCCTGTCACTGGCCAAGCATACGCTTCTAATGTAGTACCTAGAGGTGATTTTGCCAGAGTAGTAGCAGAATTTTGGGCAGATGGTCCAGATTCAGAAACTCCTCCGGGACACTGGTTTACTATACTCAATGAATACGTTGCGGAGCATCCTGATTTTGAAAAACGATTAGGAGGTGAAGGACCAATTCTAGAAGATTTAGAATGGTATATCAAATCATACTTCATGATGGGAGGTGCCATGCACGATGCTGCTGTTACTTCCTGGGGGATTAAAGGTTGGTATGATTATCTCCGACCAATTTCTGCGATCAGAGCAATGGCCGACTTAGGGCAAAGTTCTAATGCCGCGCTCCCCTCTTACGATCCTCAGGGATTACCCCTGATCGATAATTATATTGAATTAGTAAATATCGGAGACCCATTGGCCGGAGCAGGTAACGTCAATGTTGGAAAAATAAAAATCAAAGCCTGGCGAGGACATGATGTGATCAATAATGTCGATACAGATGAAGCGGGTGTAGATTGGATCCTTGCAGAAAACTGGGTCCCTTACCAGAGACCTTCTTTTGTTACGCCTAACTTTGCAGGTTACGTATCTGGTCATTCTACTTATTCCAGATCAGCTGCAACCGTTCTAACTTTATTAACAGGAAGCGAATATTTTCCTGGCGGACTAGGTACCTATCTGGCAGAAAAAGATGAATTCTTAGTATTCGAGGATGGCCCTAGTGTTGATGTAGAATTGCAATGGGCAACGTATCAGGATGCCGCAGACCAATCTGCTTTATCAAGAATCTGGGGAGGTATTCACCCTCCGGCTGACGATATTCCTGGTCGAATAATGGGGATAGAAATTGGTAACGATGCTTTTGCAAAAGCAATTAGTTTCTTTGAAGATAATAACAATAATGGTAGCCCTGATCTTTGTGAGGCTCCAGATCCATGTATTGACCTAAACGGAGATACAGACGGCGATGGTGTTTGTAATGACGAAGACAACTGTCCGGATACGCCGAATCCCGATCAAGCCGATTCTGATAACAACGGTATTGGTGATGTCTGCGATACTATTGACCCATGTTTAAATGCAGGAGGAGACTCTGATGGAGATGGGATTTGTGATGATGAGGACAATTGCCCGAACACTGCAAATCCTAATCAGGCAGATTCTGATAATGATGGCATTGGTGATGCCTGTGACGAACCAGTGGGTGAAGATTGTGATGCCTTGAGTGTTAGTGCTGGCAATGGTACAATTATCGTGAGTGGATTGAATGCTGCGCCTGTGATGCATTTACAAATATTTACAGCGGGTTGGTCTCCTGTTTATAGTTGTGCGATCGACTGTAATCCAACAGAAACGGTAAGTTTAGAAGATGGTGATTACATAGTACTCATTAAACTTTATACGAGTAGCTGGCAGCCGATTTGTGAAGTACTAGAAACTGTTACGGTTAGTTCAGACGGTGGTAATCCTTGTGACAATGCGGGAGGAGATTCCGATGGCGATGGCATTTGCGACGAAAACGATAATTGCCCAAATACGCCTAATCCAAATCAGGCGGACGCTGATAATGATGGTATAGGTGATGCTTGTGATACAACAGATCCTTGCGTTGACTTAGGCGGAGATTCCGATGGCGATGGCATTTGCGACGAAAACGATAATTGCCCAAATACGCCTAATCCAAATCAGGCGGACGCTGATAATGATGGCATTGGTGATGCTTGTGATACGACAGGGCCTTGTGTTGATTTAGGCGGTGATTCCGATGGCGATGGGATTTGTGATGACAATGATAACTGTCCAGACACTCCAAATCCTAATCAAGCAGATTCAGATAACAATGGTATCGGCGATGCTTGTGACGAACCAGTGGGTGAAGATTGTGATGCCGTTTCAATAAGCGCTGGCAATGGGGAAATTATAGTTAGTGGCTTGAATGCTTCTCCAGTTGTACACTTACAAATATTCACAGCCACTTGGTCTCCTGTCTATAGCTGTTCTGCAGAGTGTGCTCCAACAGAAACAGTAAGCCTTGCAGAAGGTAATTATCTGGTCTTAGTAAAATTATATACCAGTGGATGGCAACCGATATGCGAATTACTCGAAACCATTACCGTAAGTAATGATGGCGGAAATCCTTGTGATAATTTAGGAGGAGATTCTGACGGAGATGGCATTTGTGATGACAATGATAATTGTCCA
>JAHDHW010000085.1:20507-22268 GCA_020631105.1 Saprospiraceae bacterium
GATGGCATTTGTGATGACAATGATAATTGTCCAAATACTGCTAACCCGAATCAAGCAGACTCAGATAATGATGGTATTGGCGATGCCTGTGATACTGTTGATCCATGTGCTACGCTTGGAGGAGATTCGGATGGAGATGGCATTTGTGATGTTAACGATCCTTGTCCGAATGATCCGGATAACAATTGTGAAGTCACGCCACCTTGTACTTCAACAGGAACAAACACTACTTATGAATATATTCAAAGTTTTGTCCTCGGATCTATCCAAAATGTATCGGGCAACAATAACGGATACAGTGATTACACTGCTCTGAGTACGAATATAACTGCGGGTGAAACCTATGACATCACACTGGAGCCTGGGTTCGTCAACAACTCTTATCCTGAAAACTGGAAAGTGATGATTGACTTTACAGCAGATGGCGATTTCAATGATCCGGGAGAAGTACTATTTACAGGAGCTAGCAATACGACCATCAATGATCAAATTACTATTCCTGCTGATGTTGCCGCCGGTACCAGAATATTACGTATTGCAATGCAATACAATGCTGATCCACCAAGTTGTGGAGAGTTCCAGTATGGGGAAGTAGAGGATTATACTGTTATTGTTTCGGTAGACAATCAATGTTCCGTTGGAAGCCCATGTAATGATGGAAACGTATGTACCACAAACGATCAATACGACGAGGATTGTAATTGTATTGGTAACTACCAGGATTCAGACAATGATGGTATTTGTGATGCACAAGATAACTGCCCTGATATTGCAAATCAAAATCAGGCAGATGCCGATGGTGATGGTATTGGGGATGCTTGTGATGAGCCAACTACTGGTGGCTGCGGAGATATTACAGTTACCGCAAGTGCAGGGGCAATTTCTGTTTCAGGATACAGTGATCCTATCGTATTCGTAAAAGTATACGATAGTAACTGGTCTCCAATATTTGATAGTGGAATGCTTACTAATAATGAGCCTCAAACAATTCCTGACCTCCCTAACGGATCCTACATCGTTGCAGTACAAACTTATGATGCAGGCTTTGGTCCAATCTGTAATGAGCTCTTCTACCCTTCTTTGGGAGGTGGCAACTTCATTGCAGGAGAGAGTATCTTTGACTTTCAGGCTTATAAAAACGGAAGAACGGTACAATTGCTTTGGATGACTAATACCGAACGGATAAATGACTACTTCATAATTGAAAAATCTTACGATGGAAACAACTTCGAAGAAGTTGCCCATGTAAATAGTTTACGAAGTAGCTCAGGAGCATTTAATTATACCCGCGGAGATGACAATACTAAACTAGGTGATAATTTCTATAGAATTAAAAAGGTCCATGAGGATGGTTCCTTCACTTACAGTACCCTGCAAAGGGTGAATTTTGCAATTGATCTAGATGCAACTGCAATCTTCCCGAATCCGGCAACAGATGAAGTCTTTGTTAACCTATCCGTATTCGAAGGTCGATCTGCAGAGATCTCTCTTATCACACCACTTGGTCAAATGATAGACTCGAAACAAATTAACGAAATTGGCAACGAGGTCATTCGATTTGATTTGAGTAAATATCCTGCGGGTATTTATACGATCTATGTTAATCTGGAAGGTAGGAGAAACTTTGCTAAGACATTGGTGATAACAAGATTGTAATCGATCTACAGATTAGTATTTCGATTAGATCGAAAAGTTTTATCCCTTAGTACCAGTAATGGGAAAAATCTCATTACTGGTACTTTATAGAATTAACGCTCACAA
>JAHDHW010000086.1:0-3322 GCA_020631105.1 Saprospiraceae bacterium
CAACTTTCCTTCGCCAGCATTGGAGCTGCTCCTGTTTTTAAAGCACTTGACCAATTAATCGATCAGTATGCGCATCTGTCTCCGACTGAGCTTGCGAAAGACGAAACCTTCTGGGCAGGGATCAGAAGTGGTTATCGGATTAAGCCTGATTATATCAATCTGGAAAATGGATACTATTGTATAACTCCGCAGGAGACGCTGGAAAACTACATTCAGCATATCCGGCATGTGAATTACCAGGGATCTTATTATATGCGGACCGTACAATGGGATAATAAGAAAAGAATGGCTACCATGCTTGCGGAGATGGCTGGCTGTGATCCTGAAGAACTTATCATTACTCGTAATACGACGGAATCCTTAGATACAATAATCGGAGGTTATCCATGGAAGAAAGGGGATGAAGCAGTGTTTGCAAATCAGGATTATGGAGCGATGAAAAATATGTTTAAACTCCAGGCAGAGCGAAAAGGAATCGTCAATAAAATTATTGATGTCCCTATGCACCCAAAGTCAGATGAAGAAATTGTTGAGGCTTATGCAAAAGCGATAACGCCGAATACTAAGCTACTGATGATTTGCCATATGATCAATATTACAGGGCATGTACTTCCGGTGCGGAAGATCTGTGATATGGCGCATAGTAAAGGGGTAGAGGTAATGGTCGATGGTGCGCATGCTTTTGCTCAGCTCCAATTTTCGATCAAAGATCTTGACTGTGATTATTATGGTACGAGTTTGCATAAATGGTTGAGCGTACCTTTGGGAGCGGGATTTTTATTTGTGAAAAAAGAGAAGATTGGAAAAATCTGGGAAACTTTTGCGGACTGGGGTAAAGACCAACAAGATATCCTTCGCTTAAATAATACGGGGACACATCCCGTCCATACAGATTTAGCGATTAGTAATGCGATCGAATATTACGAACGTCTTGGGGGAGATCGTAAAGAAGCGCGCTTAAGATATTTGCAAAACTATTGGACAAGTAAAGTCAGAAATCTGGATCACATTATATTGAATACACCGGAGGATGTCCATCGATCTTGTGCCATCGCTAATGTCGGTGTGAAAGGCATGGAACCAAAGGAACTTGCTAAGACTCTCTTGGATGAATATAATATCTGGACTGTTGGTATTGATAATGCAGGAGTACGTGGCTGTCGAATCACTCCGAATGTTTATACTTCTACCAAAGAACTAGATTCGTTCGTAGCTGCCTTGAAATCCTTAGGTACCTTAGATAAGGAATAAACCAATTTTAAATATTTATTGAAATAATACAATTTTTTTGATCTGGAAATGGTTCAATAAAAAAATCACCACAAAATTTATCTTTTAGGCAACCGACCTATTCTATCTTTTCGTATTGTCTAGTAAGTAAGCAAGGAAAATGACGGAAAACGAATTATTAGCACCGCTAATTGATGGCTGTTTGCGTATGCAAGAAGCTAGTCAAATCGCGCTATATCGACGCTTCTACAGCTATGGAATGTCGATATGTTTGCGGTATGCTGATAGTCGAGAGTCCGCTTTGGAGATGCTGAATGATGGTTTTCTCAAAGTTTTCCAAAAGATCGAGCAATATGATCGGAGTCAACCTTTCAAGCCCTGGCTAAGAAGAATTCTGATTAATGCCTCAATCGATCATTATCGCAAATACCAACAAGAACAAACAAGTGATTACTCATTGTATGATGATACTTCATCTACTTATAATGAGGCTTTGAGTCAATTAGAATATGATGATCTAATGAAAGTACTACATCATTTACCTGCTGCATATCGAATGGCATTCAACCTTTATGTAGTAGAGGAGATGTCACACGCAGAGATCGCAGCACATTTAAAAATTACAGTAGGAACCTCAAAGTCTAATTTATCTAAGGCCCGACAAAAAATAAAAGAACTTTTAAAGAGTTCTCATGATATACATTTGAAAATCTAAGTGACAGTAAATTGTCAAAATATATATAAACATGGAGGACAACTACTTTGATAAAAAATTAAAGGATATCCTGAACGATCCTCCGGACTTGCAACCGGATCTAAAAGCGATCAGTGATATGAAGTCTCGCTTGCGAGCCGAAAATGCACCTGTCCGTAAGTCGATGGTTTGGAGGTATGTTGCCGTTGCAGCAGCAATGTTGCCCTTTTTATTATTTGCTGGATATGGAATACAAAAGTACAATGGACTTAAGGTAGAGATGAGCGAGTTGAGAAAACAAATTGATACTTACCAAAATGTAACACAACGAGACACTATTGTCCAACAACAAATCGTACACCACTATGATACGATTTACAGTATTATTCGCGGAGCTGACGGCATGAATGGCTACGCTACTTCGAATAATACACCAGGGTTTGAACAAAGCTTCCGGGATCAGCAACGTTTTTATGCGTCGCTACAATCCTATCACAATAAATTACAAGAACTAACTAACACCACTACACCCGAATATAATGACTGGGGTTCCGACGGAGGAATTTATTCCTTGCTTACTAACCGTCGGGGCACTGGTTCATTTAACCAAGTTGGCTTAGGAAGCGTTTTTCCGGCGGCACCATTTAATGCCTGGGAGTTCGAAGCAGCTACGGTTGCTAGCGGAGACTTAAGGATGTTAGAAGTTCCAGAACGTAGCACCCCAGAGTGGATAAAAGAATTAAAAACAAAAGCTAATAGCAGAGACTATAAGGTTAATCCGATGTACTTTTTTGTACCAGAAGGCTTTGTCGCTGAAGCAGGGTTTAGTCCGGCAATCATACCATTTAATAATGCAAAAGGGAGTTCTAAAAATGCTTATGGGGTAGCTGGGGCGATTACTTTCGCAGGTGGACGGAGCCTTCGTATCGGATTCGAATGGTTAACAGAGAACTTTGAGATTAAAGATGGCGATATTGCTAACTTCCCAGAGTTTCCAATCGAAAATCCTACTGATCCGATTGATGTATTACATGAGTTAAAAGGTAACTTTAGTACCCTGCAGATTCCTGTAACGCTCCGACAAAGTATAGGCACCTTTGGAAAATGGCGGCCATTTTTTGAGGCAGGTATAGTAGCAACCCGACCGCTTACTCAGGATTTTATTTATGAGTATATCAACGCAAGCGGAGAATATAAATTGACAAATTCATTTAGTGATGGAGTATTCTCAGCAGAGAATATGCGATTAGGAATAGGAACCGATTTCGCGATATCGGATCGCTGGTCAGCCACTAGTTATGTCGCGTATCAAAAAGATTTTGAACAGGGCGCAGGAGAATTTGAAAAAGCGGAACAACTCCAATTTCAGGTTGGCTTATCTTATCGACTACAACCCTA
>JAHDHW010000086.1:3422-22236 GCA_020631105.1 Saprospiraceae bacterium
CCTCTAATACCTACCCGTACTGGCTAGTAACAATTCCAATTATTATTTCATACGCCGCCCTTCTGGGCGGCTAACTTCAACTGAATGGCTTAAGACTATTACAATTATTAACACAAAGGGATAAGTAATATATGTCTAAGACCGTACATCGGATATACATCGGTACTATGGCAATGATAGTACTGTTGACTACAATTTATTTAAGCTATAAAGGGTACTCCTATTATTCTACTCCAATGGAGGAGCGCTTCTATCATGCAGATCACGAAAACTTCAAAGCAGCTGGACTGTATGGACATGGCTTAGGGATAATTGGTACACTCTTAATTTTGATTGGGGTAGTCATGTACCTCATTCGTAAGCGATCCAAAACGATGGCTCGCTGGGGAAGATTGAAATACTGGTTAGAGTTTCACATTTTTTTATGCAGCCTGGGACCAGTGATGGTCTTATTTCATACCGCATTTAAGTTTGGTGGAATTGTATCCATCGCGTTTTGGAGCATGGTAGCTGTTGTGCTTAGTGGTGTGATTGGCCGATACATTTACATACAGATTCCTCGCTCGATTGAAGGTCGTGCCTTAAGCTTAAATGAGATTCAGTCAATGAAAGCAAATCTGAGTTCAATCTTAGCAGACAATTATCAATTGGACGCTGGAGCACAAACACAGATTTTACAATCAATAGAAATTCAGAAGTCCAATAATAGTAACCTGCTAAGTGTAGGTATACAAAAGTTCTTTGACAAGCGAAATAAGCTACAGGAAATTAAACGAATTCTTCGAATGAATAACTTAAGTCGAAGAGATATACGTACAGTTACCCGTTTGGCCAAAAATGAAATGGCCATCAATCAACGGATCAGTCGTCTGGAAAAAATGCAACAACTATTTCGGTATTGGCACGTCGCTCACCTTCCGTTTGCGATTATCATGTTGGTGATCGTAGTTGTGCATGTAATCATCACCCTGGCCTTAGGCTATAAATGGATTTTTTAGATGCTCTTAGAACAAATATTAATATACGCCGGCTCCTTGTTACTCTGCGGACTTATTGTGTGGATCTATTTGCGACAGCAAAAAAAAGCTTCAGATGTCGTAGAAGCTAAAATTGAAAAAGCAAAAGAAGAAGGCCTGCATGAGCCCGTTTCTTTACATCCGGTCATTGATTTAGGTACCTGCATTAAAAGTGGTGCCTGCGTGGAGGTTTGCCCCGAAAAAGATATCCTTGGTATCCTTAAAGGTGGCGGTACTCTGATCAACGCCTCAAACTGTGTTGGACATGGTGCATGTTTTCATGCTTGTCCGGTGGAGGCTATTTCTCTGGTCATAGGGACGGAGAAAAGAGGTGTTGATTTGCCCCACGTTAGTGAGACTTACGAAACGAATGTTCCGGGTATTTACATTGCCGGAGAACTTGGAGGTATGGGCCTGATCAAAAATAGTGTTGAGCAGGGTAGAGCTGCAATAGATAACATGGTCGCTACCGGATACAAAAGGCATTTTGATGCATTGGATGTGGTGATTGTTGGAGCAGGACCCGCAGGTATTGCGGCCTCTTTGATGGCAAAGAAATATAATCTAAAATTCAAAACGCTGGAACAAGATACACTCGGCGGAACAGTCTACACTTTTCCCAGGTCGAAAATTGTAATGACAGCACCAATGGATTTGCCCTTGTACGGAAAGATTAAACTCTATGATACCAGTAAAACAGAACTGATCAAGCTTTGGGAAGATGCGCTGAATAAAAACGACGTAACCATTGAAGAGAAAACTAAAGTTGAAGTTATCGTACCCGAAGCTGATACAGGGCACTTCGTCGTTCATACTGCTCAAGGAGATCAACTCAAAACTCGGAACGTTCTCTTGGCAATTGGACGGCGAGGTTCGCCTCGCAAACTAGGGGTGCCGGGTGAGATGACAGAAAAAGTATCTTACCGATTGCTCGAGCCGGAAATTATTAAGGATAAAAAAGTTTTGGTAGTCGGCGGAGGAGATTCTGCAGTAGAGGCTGCACTCTTATTAGCGGATAATAATAGGGTGACGCTTTCTTATCGTAAAGATAAATTCAGCAGAATCAAACCTAAGAATAGAGAAAAAATTCTGGCAGCGATTGATCAGGAGTTAATCGACATGAGATATAACACCAACCTGACGAGGATTGAGAAAAGAAGTGTTTTTATAAAAGATGATTCAGATGTTGAGTTTGAATTAGAGAATGATCAGGTTTTCATTTTTGCAGGAGGAGAGCTGCCTACTCAGTTTTTACAAAAGGCCGGAGTAGAGATTACAAAACGATTTGGTTACACCATGAAAAAATACGCTTAAAGATAACAATGGCAAAATTGCGAATTTATATTTTCTTCATTCTAGGGTTGATGTGCGCTGATGTTGTTGCACAACTTTCCCCCGGAGATCTTACCAGTGCCCACGCTGAGTTGGAAGGAATTCGCAATTGCACACAGTGTCATACGATTGGCCAAAAGGTAGAAAATTCAAAGTGTCTGGATTGTCATGAAGATATCCAATCACTAATCGATCAAAAAAGAGGTTATCATTATTCCTCAGAGGTGCGCGGCAAAGATTGTGTGCTCTGTCATAGTGAGCACCACGGACGTAACTTTGATATGATGCGATTTGATGAAGATAACTTTGATCATGATCTTACCGGTTACGAATTAACAGGAGCACACGATCGAATTGAATGTCGAGACTGCCATAAGGCGGATTACATTGCAGATTTAGAAATCAAAAAAAGAAAAGAAACATTCTTAGGGCTCGAGCATGACTGCGTCTCTTGCCATGAAGACGTTCACCAGAATACTTTGTCAACCAACGATTGTGCCCGTTGCCACTCTACAGAAACATTCGCACCTGCAGAATATTTTGATCATGATGATACGGAATATCCATTAGTAGGGAAACACGCAGATGTAGAATGTATTGAATGCCACCAAAAAGAAATGCGGAATGGTAAAGAGTTTCAGCGCTTTACAGGCATAGAGTTTAACAACTGTGTAAGTTGTCATGACGATGTTCATGAAGGTAACCTGGGGAATAATTGTAAGCAGTGTCATAATGAATCTTCCTTTAACTCCTGGACAAGAATTGGTCGCTTTAATCATGATCGAACCAACTTCCCTTTAAAGGGGTCACACCAAAGAGTGGATTGCAGAGATTGTCATGATGGAGATGCTCCGGTCGAACAAATTTTTCAGGATTTGATGGGCGTACAAACCAATGATTGTATAAGCTGTCATGAGGATGTGCATGATAATAAATTCGGGACCAATTGCGCCGAATGTCATAATGAAGAATCTTTCTATAGTGTGGATACCGATGAGTTTGATCATGACCGAACGGACTTTGCATTAGTGGGCAAACATATCGTAGTGGACTGTCGAGAATGCCATACCGAAAGCCTGACAGCACCGCTCCCTCATAACGAATGTGCGGCTTGTCACTCGGATTATCACGAAGGAGAGTTTATGGTCAACGGCGTAGGGCCAGACTGTGCGGAATGTCATACAGAAGATGGATTTGAAGGATCGCTATATACTATTGAACAGCATAATGCATCATCCTATCCACTCGAAGGAGGACACCTGGCTACCCCTTGTTTCGCTTGCCACTTGAAAGAAGATAAATGGCGGTTCCGAAATATCGGAGAGCAATGTGTGGATTGTCACGAAGATGTACACGCTGGATATATACCAGAGACTTATTACCCGGATCAGGATTGTGAAACCTGTCATGTGGTAGCCAATTGGACGGATAATATTTTTGATCACAGTCTGACCAATTTTGAATTACAAGGAAAGCACGCAACTGTTGCTTGTATGGAATGCCATATAGCAGATGAAGGCGCAGAGAACCCTTATGAAGGATTTTTATTTACCCCACAAGAATGCGCAGAGTGCCATGAGAATGTGCACGGCGATCAGTTTGTAGAAAATGGAATTACGGATTGTGCCCGATGCCACGGATTTGACGATTGGACCATGAATGATTTTAATCACGACAATACGGAATTTCCACTTGAAGGAGCACATGCTTCGGTAGCTTGTGAAGCTTGTCATCAACCGATGGAAACGGAAGACGGACAAATTATTACTCAATATAAATTCAATAGTTTCGAATGTATAGACTGCCATCAATAATCGCTTTTCTTTGTTTTGCAGTGGTGCTGTCAGCGCAGTCTCCGCATGGCGAAGCATTTGAAATGAACTGTGCCGCTTGTCATACTTCTGACAGCTGGGAAATCTCTTCTGAGATGTGGACGTATGACAGCCCGGTAAGCCCGGTGCAACTGGATGAAATGGCCTTGAAAATCCCGGCAGATTCTATTAGATTCAATCATAATGAAACGGCCTTTCCTTTAGAAGGAGGACATGCCGCCACAGACTGCCGTCTGTGCCATGAAGCTTTAATTTTTACAGAAACCAACTCGGAGTGTATCGCTTGTCATACGGATATTCATCAAATGACTGTTGGGTCGGATTGCGCGCGTTGTCATACGGTAGACAACTGGTTGGTAGATGATATAGCGACTATTCACCAGGATGAAGGATTTCCTTTGTTGGGAATGCATGCGCAGATTAGTTGCGATGAATGCCATCAGTCAGAGTCGGGTATGCAGTTCAATCGACTAGGTAACGATTGTATTAATTGTCACATGGGAGATTTTTTGGCGACAACAGAGCCTAATCATATTGAAGCAGGGTACTCTACAGATTGTATAGACTGTCATGATATCAACGCTTTTGATTGGTCAGCGGATAATATTCTCCATGATTTTTTCCCGCTGGAAAAAGGACATGACATCGGCTGTACGGAATGCCATACGACAGGCGTATTCGCGACTATCCCTGCTGATTGTATCTCTTGCCATCAAATGGATTTTGAAGCAGCAGTAAATCCGGATCACCAGGTATTAAACTTTAGTACGGATTGTGCTTCTTGTCATACGCTGGATCTCGATTGGATGCCTGCGGAATATCGGGAGCATGATGATTTATATTTCCCAATCTATAGCGGAGAGCATAATGGTGAATGGCAGGAATGCCAGGAGTGTCACCCTAACCCTGCAGACTATGCAGTATTTACATGTACGACTTGTCATGAAAGAGGTGAAACGGATGGAGATCACGATGGAGTAGGGGGATATGTTTATGAAAGTAATGCTTGTTTGGCTTGCCATCCAACAGGCTCTGAAGATGGAGTGTTCAATCATAATGATACGAACTTTCCATTGACTGGTGCACATGCCAATGTAGACTGTAATAGTTGTCATGCTGATGGCTATGAAGGTACGCCGACGGACTGTGCTGCCTGTCATGCTGATGATTACGATCAAACGACTAACCCTAATCATCAACAAGCTGGTTTCTCAATGGATTGTGCTTTATGCCATACTGCTGATCCCGGCTGGAGTCCTGCGAATTTTACTGCGCATGATGATTTATACTTTCCGATCTATAGCGGAACTCATAATAACGAATGGGATTCTTGTACTGAGTGTCACCTGGATGCTGGTTCAGGTAATTACACCACATTTAGCTGTATTGATTGCCATGAGCATAATGATCCAAATGAATTAGCGGGTGATCACGATGATGTAAATGGATATGAATATGTGAGTGCCCGATGCTATGAATGTCACCCTGACGGGAACGAATAATAGACTTGAGAATGATTGCCGATAAGAGGCAATTGAAAAGAGACTAACAGCCTGACCGTTGCCTGAATTATTTTTTCATACTTGGTTAATAACATGAAACAACTCCTTTTATTCTTGCTTAGTTGCGCGGTAGTTCTTCCGGTTTTTAGCCAGGAAACTGCTAAAATCGAAAGTGGTGAGGTATCTTTTACTACGACTCGTAATGTATATGTAAAGTTTGCATCGACAAAAGATATTCAAGTAGGGGATACCCTCTTTATAGGAGATGTGAATAATCTCATTCCTGCTTTAGTGGTAGATAATAAGTCTTCTTCGTCGACGGTCTGTAAAATATTAGAAGGGCAATCGGTGGAAGTTGGTGCCACTGTCTTTGCAAGTATTCCAGTTAAAATAGAAATACCAATAGAAGAAGAGTCTGTGGTAGAACCTGAATTGGAGGAACCAACACTGTCAAGTACAGATCCGGTCCTTACACCAGATGAAGAAGACCCTGCGGAAGAAGTACTCTTTAAAGAAAAAATAAAAGGGCGATTTTCGGTAGCTTCCTATAGTAACTTTTCTGATTTTACAGAGAGACATCGAATGCGGTATGCCTTTCGATTCAGAGGGTACAATTTGAATAACTCTAAATGGTCAACCGAGAGTTACATTACTTTCCGGCATACCTTAAATGATTCTATTCGCTTAGCTGACGCCTTAAAAGTATATTCCCTAAACGTCCAATACGAATTTGATAAGAGTAGCCGAATCATCCTCGGTCGAAAGATTAATCCAAAATTCTCTAGCCTGGGCGCAATCGACGGTATTCAATATGAGAAAGGCTGGGGAAGATTTAGTGTAGGAGCGGTAGCGGGGACAAGACCTGATTTTAGAGATTATAGTTTTAATCCGGATTTATTACAGTTTGGAGGATACCTAAGTGTGGGTTCCACCAATCCAGCAAAGTTTGCACATACTACTATTGGCTTGGTAGAACAAATGAACAAAGGTGCGACCGATCGTCGATTCTTTTATCTACAACATTCAAGTACATTAACTAAGGGTTTGAACTTGTTCGGGTCAATGGAAGTAGACCTGTATGAAAGTATAAATGGAGAAGTAAGTAATAATGCCCGACTGACAAACTTGTATGCATCATTGCGGTATCGTCTGAGCAATAAGTTTAGAATTTCTGCCTCGTATGATACGCGAAGAAATATTATTTACTATGAGTCCTATCAAAATTTCATTGATCAACTAATTCAAGACGAAACCCGGCAAGGTCTGCGATTCGGATTTACACATCGACCTTTTAAAAAGATAATCTGGGGTGGAAATATAGGGATGCGTTTTCAGCAAAGCCAGCAGAACCCATCGAGGAATGCCAGTGCTTATGTAACCTTTCAAAAGGTTCCTTTTGTGAAAGTAAGAGCAACCCTTCGTGCTAATTTTCTGCAGACAGATTTTATCGATAGTCGAATCTTTAGCGCACGAATGTCTAAGTCCTTTTTACGCGGCAAACTAAGTGCAGATCTGTTTTACCGTTGGGTGGACTATTCTTACAAAGTGGGTAGCAGAGTTTTGCACCAGGATATCTTCGGGACAAGCTTGTCAATACGTGTTCGTAAAAATACTTCTCTTCACTTGTTTTATGAAGGAGTAAGAGATAATCAACAGCAGTTATATCATCGCGTAAATGCGAGGATAATTAAAAGATTCTAAGATTACGCTTTCTAACCCTCCTGGGTTTCCGTTAGCGATCGGGAATCGGGATTAATCAAGATAATACTATGCATCGGAAAGACATCAAATCAACAATCGCCCTTTATGTAGTCGCAGCACTTTTCACTTCCGTTTTTTTTATGAGGTGCGATACAGGGCCCCGTGTGATCGAAGCAGAACCGCTTGCGGTCGATCAGCGAGTAGAAAAAAATGAAGCTATCGCCAGTCACCAGAAAAAACCATTAAGCTCCACGCCTCCTTCTACTGAAAAACATGAAGTGGTTGTCAAAGATATTTTGACTACGGCTAAGTATGCATATCTCCAGGTAACAGAGTTAGGCGAAGAATTCTGGATTGCAATCTCAAAGCGTGATGTGGAGGTAGGGCAGACATATATGTTTCAAGGTGGACTTCTGAAAAAGAATTTTTACAGTCAGGAGTTTGATCGCGTATTCGATACCGTTTACCTGGTCTCTAAGTTTTGGAAAAAAGCCAGTCCGCCAACAGCGGCAAGCTCAAATACTAGCCCAGGAGCATCCATTCCTAAAGGAGAATCATTACCAGATTTAACTGTAGAGAAAATCGAACCTTCAGAAGGCGCAATTGCGCTGGAAAAACTTTTTGCGGATACTGACCAATACGTTGGAAATAAGATTAAGATCACGGGTAAATGTGTCAAAGTAAATCCTAAAATTATGGGTCGCAATTGGCTACATATTCAAGATGGATCAGGGAAGGATTTAGACCTGACGGTTACGACAATGGAACAAGTACCACTTGGTGCGGTCGTAACACTGGAAGGGACAATTGCGGTAGATCGAGACTTCGGAGCTGGCTATCGCTACGATATTATTATGGAAGGTGCAGAGGTGAGATAGGCGAAAATGAAATGTTAGTTCAAATGAAAATGTTGTTTCAAGTTTTAATGCAATGATAACTTGAAACAAAGCAGATTTAGCAAGTTTTCAACTTGCAGGTATCAAAAAACATTAAGGTCGAAAATGAAAAATATCAATAAAGTGCTCTCTCGGTTTTTCTCCACCTCAGCTGCTGGTATGTACATGATACTTTTTGCGATCGCAATTGCAGTAGCCACTTTTATCGAAAACGACTATGGGACAAGTGCTGCACAAAAAGTGATTTTCAAATCCTGGTGGTTTGAGTTGCTCCTGATTTTGTTTGGCATATCTATCCTGGTAAATATTTTTCGATTTCGATTGATCCAGCAAAAGAAATGGGCGACCTTTTCGTTCCATGCGGCGATTATAATTATTCTGATAGGTGCTGGGGTTACCCGATATTGGGGCTATGAGGGGATGATGCACATTCGGGAAGGAAGCGATTCGAATACGATTTTTTCTTTTGATGATTACCTGGTTTTTGAAGCGACTAAAAATGGTAAGCAGTATCGATTTGATGAACAAGTCCTTTTTGCAAGTCTTGGAAATAACCATTTCGAAGAATCTTTCATCCTGGGGAATAAGGCAGTAAAAGTCGAATTGACAGAGTTTATGCCTAATCCGAAAGAAACGATGATGGATGATGAGAATGGGGTGCCGGTGATTAAAATAGTCATCGGAGGCGCCAACGGCAGGGAAGAGTATTTTTTGCAAGAAGGCAAGAGCTCCAGAATCAGAGGGACAATTTTTAATTTTAGGAAGGTAGAAAATCCAAGTGCTTTTAATATTCGGTATCAGGATAATGAGTTGACTTTTACGGCGCCGACTAATTTTTCACAAACGGTCATGGCCACGCAGGAAAAAAGTCAACTGGCAGCTGGAGAGCGGCACTTACTACGATTGCGTAGTTTGTATAGCGATGGGCAACGCAGTTTTGTGTTTGGTGATTTTAATTCGAAAGCTAAGGTGACCGTACTGTCATCCGAGCCGAAGATAAGCAGTAAGAGTGTGGCTGGCCTCAAGCTTAAAGTAAGTAGCGGGGATAAAGTACAAGAGCAATTTGTATACGGCTCTAAAGGTGTTGTGGGGCGACCGAAAGTTTTTACTTTCGATGATTTTAGTCTTGCGATTTCTTATGGCGCAAAAAAAATAGAATTACCTTTTGCTTTAGAGCTCCGGGATTTTATACTTGAAAAATACCCGGGTACTAATTCTGCCTCTTCTTATGCGAGTGAGGTAACACTGGTTGATGCTAGAGCGGGAGTAAGAGAAGATACGCGCATTTTTATGAATAATGTGCTGGATCATAATGGCTTTCGATTCTTTCAATCTTCATTCGATCAGGATGAATTAGGGACCTGGCTTAGTGTAAACCACGATTGGTGGGGAACCTGGATTTCATACTTAGGTTATGCGATACTTACTATTGGGATGCTTTTGACTTTTTTTGATCGAAAGAGTAGGTTTCAGCAGCTTAATCGTAACCTCGGGAAAGTACAAAAATCAGCGAAGGCGGCTGCGGCAATTATTATTTTTACGCTTTTAGCTTCGCCTCAAATTGCTATCGCAAACCCGAGTCCAATCGGTAGCCTGCCGGTTGTCAATGAAGCCCATGCGAAAAAATTTGGTACCGTGGTCATGCAAGACCATAGGGGGAGAATGAAACCCATGAATACTTACACTAGTGAGGTTCTGCGTAAACTCTCCCGTAAAAATGCACTTTATAACCTCAGTCCCGAACAAATCATTTTGGGGATGACTGTTAATCCAAAACAGTGGTATGATGTACCTTTGATTAAGACGGGTAAACATGAGAAAACCAAAGACATTCTCCCTGAACCGGTCAGCGGAAAGTTACTGTCCTATAGTGATTTTTTTAACCAGGATGGAAGTTACAAACTTCGGGAGCATGTACGAGCGGCGTATAATACCGCGAAAAAAGATCGTGGCGTTTTTGAAAAAGAAATGATGAAGCTCGATGAGAAGATCAATATCTGCAGTATGGTTTTTTCGGGATCTTACCTAAAAGTATTCCCAGTAGTCAACGATGAAAATAATACCTGGGTATCTCCGAATAATAGTCATCAACATCAGAGTGATGATCCTTTCGTACAAGAATTTTATACCACTTATATAGCCGGGCTACAGACTTCGATGAATAGTACGGATTGGACCTATCCCAATCGAGTGTTGGAAGAATTAAGCAAATATCAATTGAAAAATGGTGCTGCGGTTATACCTTCGAATACTCAGTTAGAAGCGGAAATATTTTTGAATAAGATTAATGTGTTTAGTCGACTGAGTGCGGCTTATGCTATCCTGGGTTTACTTTATTTGGTTTTGTTATTTACTTCGGTTTTCAAACCTTCACTCAATATTAAATATCCGACTTTAGGTGTCAATACATTGTTCTACTTTGCATTTGTTGCGCACCTGACGGGCTTAGGATTACGCTGGTATGTTTCCGGTAGAGCACCCTGGAGTAATGGCTATGAATCGATGATTTATATTGCCTTTACTACAGTGCTTGCGGGGCTGCTCTTTGGGCGTAAATCTTTAGGAGGAATGACGGCTACTAATATTTTATCTGCGACTATTTTGATGGTTGCTGGCCTGAGTTGGATGGATCCGGAGATTACCCCTTTGGTGCCAGTTTTAAAATCTTACTGGTTGACGATTCATGTAAGTTTGGAAGCGGGGAGTTATGGCTTCTTAATGCTTGGAGCGTTGATCGGTGTGCTTAATCTACTCTTCATCATTTTTCGAAGTGATAAAAATAAAGTGCGAGTCAATCGAATGGTCAAAGAATTATCCCAGATTAGTGAGATGACCCTGATTGGTGGTTTATTTATGATTGTCGTCGGAACTTATCTTGGCGGGATCTGGGCCAATGAATCCTGGGGACGATACTGGGGTTGGGATGCAAAAGAAACCTGGGCTTTAGTGACGATATTGATTTATTCTTTTATTCTTCATATGCGATTTATACCAGGACTTAGAGGACCTTATGCTTTTAATGTTGCCTCGCTTTTTGGCTGGGCTTCGGTAATCATGACTTATTTTGGTGTAAACTATTATCTCTCTGGTCTGCACTCTTATGCCGCGGGTGATCCGGTGCCGATTCCGAGTTTTGTATATTACGCCGTAGGGATATTAACGCTAATTGGTAGTCTTGCATATTGGAGAGAACGCGTTTATCGAAAAAGTGAAAAAGCCTAAACCTAGGTTAAAGTTGATTTCGTTCTTCCGGATCAATTTTGCGTTCGCGGCAATAAGCATTGACCAGTTGGATAATATCCGTGCCGTATTGCTTGACTCGTTTGGGCCCCATACCTTTAATTTTGCCAAGTGTGGTAGTGTTGCTGGGTAGAGATTTTACAATAGCAGCGAGTACTTTATTAGGTGCAATATTAAAGAGCGTCACACCTTGTCTTTTACCTTGCTGCGTACGCCATCGAACCAGTCTGTCTTGTAAAACCGGGTGTAAGCTATCCTTTAAAACAGTGATCCGTTTTTGAGTCCGTCGCTTCGAAAATTTAAAATCCAGATCTGCCTTCGAACGTGCCCGCAAATACCTTTTGCTCTCAAAACCCTCTTCCATAGATTCGAAACAGCGTAGCTTGATAAACAAGCTGCGTTGCAGGCTTTCCAGTTTCTCATCTGCTCCTTTTTTGATGCCCTGATTATCCGCATCGTACGGGATTGATTTTACCATTGGAATAATTTCCTTGTCCAATTCTTTAATGAAATAGGCTGCCGCTTTTTGCAGCCGATCCTGTAGGACCCCATTGGCCTCAGGAAGTGCTTCCTGCGAATAATAATATTTCAAATGCTGGATAAACTTTCGGGCGGGTTGGGTTATTTTCTGCTGGAGTTGAGTCTCTAGTTCTTTTATTTTTGGATCGTATTCTCCCTGAAGGTTCTTTTCATTAAAGGCTAAATATCTTTGAAATTGCTCCAAAGCAAAAAGTATAGGAGTTGGCTCGAATAGTTCATTGAGTAGTTGTGATTGATACTGTCGTTTAGAGGTTTCGAGGTGAGCCTCCGTAGGGGCATTACGGTTGGCATCTTCAGAATATTGTTGGACAACTTGATCCGTACGGACACTTGAGTTTTCAATCTTGGTTCGGAGGACTAAACCTTCAAAGCTTTTGCAGCGACTCAAGGCTACGTATACTTGTCCGTGGGCAAAAGCAGCTTTAGCATCTATGATTGCCTTTTCAAAAGTCAAGCCCTGACTTTTATGAATAGTGATGGCCCAGGCCGTTTTCAAAGGTACCTGACGAAAGATACCGAGGACTTCTTCTTTGACCTCTTTTGTTTTTTTGTCGACACTGTATTTTCTGTTTTCCCATTCTACAGGATTTACTAAAATATCTGCATTGTCATCATTGCAGCGTACCCAGATGCCGTCTTCGTCAATGGAATGAATGCGGCCAATTTTTCCGTTGTAATATAATTTCTCTGAGGTGATATCATTCTTGATAAACATCACTTGGGCGCCAATCTTAAACTCTAGTTTTTCTGCGGTTGGAAATACTTTTTCCGGAAAGTTACCTTCTATCTCTGCGCGAAAGAAGTAAGATTTTCCCTTTAGCTTTTTTAGTTTGCGGTCGTTGATTTCGTTTGCTTTGGCATTATGCGAACTCAAGGTAATGTACCCCTCATCATCGGCAGGCTGGAAGTCAGGACGATAACGGCTATTGAGTAATTCCAGCACCTGTTTGTCCATCCTGTTTGTCCGAACCTTATTGAGCAGGCCAATAAATTGATCGTCTGATTGCCGGTAGATATGCTTAAGTTCAATCCTTACCGGTTGGGTAAGTTGTAGCGCCTGGCTTCCGAAAAAATATAAGGTTTGGTAATGTGGGCGTAACAGACTCCAGTCTTCTTTTCGGACTACAGGAGGTAACTGATGCAGGTCTCCGACCATCAATAATTGAACGCCTCCAAAGGGTAAACGACGATTTCGGAATCGACGCAGTACAACATCAATAGCGTCCAGAACATCTGCTCTGACCATACTGATTTCGTCAATTACGAGAAGGTCAAAGCTTTTGAGGAGTTGGATTTTTTGTTTGCTGAATTTTCGTTGTTTGAGTTGTTCCTGAATTTGGCCAGGTACAAAAGGACCAAATGGCAATTGAAAAAAGGAATGGATGGTCATCCCTCCGGCATTAATTGCTGCTACGCCTGTTGGTGCAACGACCACCATCTGCTTGAATTCATCCGCCTTAATCTTTTGTAGGAAAGTAGTTTTACCAGTTCCTGCTTTTCCGGTGAGGAAAATATTTTTGTTCGTATATCGAACGTAATTAAAAGCAAGATCAATCTGTGGATTCGGAACCATAGTGGTCATAAGTTAAGACGATTTAGGTATATAATAGAAGAATAAGCGACAGGATATAATATTATTTCCAATTGCTGAAAGGCAAAAGTTAGGACCCTTCACTTATATAGACTCCAAAAGGCCCGAAATTCCATAAAATTGGAATAATTTTTTTAGCAGAATATATTCTTACCTGTTTGTTGACGGACTTTTAGGTAAAAGTTATCTGGGGTCTAAACTTGAATATGAGGCTAAACTTTCTGAACATTGAAACAAACTGGCCCTAATTTGTTATTTAGGGAGATTTAAGGCATTTCTTTATGGCCTGATAATAGTAGTTCTATAGACTTTACTTAAATAATTCCGATTTCATGGATTTAAAAGCGATCATTCAATCAATCAACGAGCATAAGAATCAACCGAATTTGAAATTTCGGTTGAAGGAAAGAACAGAGCAATTTACTAATCGATTGTTCAACACGCTTTTTGATACAGAGACACCAGTAGAAGAGAACCTAATAGGACTTAAGGAAGATTTTGATGTATTGATCGACCTGGCTTGCTGGAAAGACTGTGGGCCTAGTGATCGTTTTTGGAATACCTATGTAGAGCAGTTACCCAGATTGCTGGTGTTATTGAATAAAGATGCAGAAGCAATCTTCAAGGGGGATCCCGCTTGCTTGTCCATCGAGGAAGTATATATGGCTTATCCAGGGTTTTATGCGATAGCAATTTTTCGTTTTGCCCATGAATTGTACAATGCTGGTTTCCCCTTAGTGCCTCGATTGATGACGGAGTATGCCCATCGGCAGACGGGAGTCGACATAAATCCGGGTGCGCAGATCGGCGAATCCTTCTTTATCGACCACGGTACGGGAGTGGTCATTGGCGAAACCGCGATTATTAAAAATAATGTAAAAATATATCAGGGCGTCACTCTGGGAGGGCACTTTGTATCTAAACACTTGCAAAGTCTTAAGCGTCATCCGACGATAGAAGATAATGTGACGATTTATGCAAATGCAACAATCCTTGGAGGGCAAACAGTTATTGGTGCAAATACAATAATAGGTGGTAATGCCTGGATCACTGCATCGGTGCCGCCAAACTCTAAAGTATACCACACTTCCGAAATTAAAATCAAAACCCAATCCGATGTCTCATAGCTTATTGGAGCTTATTGGCAATACGCCACTCGTAGAATCACGTGTCATTAATACCAATCCTAATGTTCGACTTTTCTTCAAATTGGAAGGACACAACCCTGGAGGGAGTGTAAAAGATCGCGCAGCATTTAATATGATTAAAAGCGGCCTGGAACGAGGAGAGATTAAAGAAGATTCGAAGTTAATCGAAGCAACGAGCGGGAATACCGGAATTGCCCTGGCAATGATCGCCGGGGTCTATGGATTAGATATAGAACTAGTTATGTCCGAGAAAGCAACGCGTGAGCGTGTACAGACGATGCGAGCTTATGGAGCAAAAGTAACGCTGACGGATGGTGAGCGAGGGATTGAAGGCGCAAGAGATTATGCAGAGGCTAAAGTTGCTGAGGAAGGATTTATTATGATTAATCAGTTTGCTAATAATGATAATTGGCGAGCGCATTATAAAACTACGGGACCTGAAATCTGGCGAGACACCAAAGGACAAATTAGTCACTTCGTCTCTGCTATGGGAACGACAGGAACCATCATGGGAACGTCTACTTTTCTCAAAGAACAAAATCCGGATATTCAAATTATTGGTGCTCAACCAAGGGATGGATCCAGTATCCCGGGAATCCGGAAATGGCCACAGGCATATCTTCCAAAAATTTTCAATCCAGCCAAAGTAGATAAAGTACTTGAAGTTAGTGAGACCGAAGCAAAAGAGATGGCCCGACGCTTGGCCAAAGAAGAAGGAATCTTTTCCGGGATGAGTAGTGGGGGAGCAGCAACAGTTGCACTCCGCGTAGCGGAATCAATCGAAAGCGGAGTTATCGTTTCGATTGTTTGCGACCGTGGCGATCGTTATTTATCTTCTGATTTATTTGATTAATATTTAGCGAATTATCGCTGGACCGTTTCTATTATTCTAAGTAAAAGATAAGACGACCATCCTGATACTTTTCTGCAAGAATATAATGCTTATTTAGTCTTATTGTAAAAAATACAATAAGTAACTTTACTTTTTTCACTTTTCTTCGTATTCTTGACAACCTTTCCAAATGATTTAGTTATATTCAATACCAGAAGAGATTCGGATAAGTATACTTCTGTGTCCTTCCAACAAACTATAGAACAAACGAAGCGCCATACTATGAAAATCGGCATACTCAAAGAATCGTCTGACCGACGGGTTGCTATGACTCCGGAGACGATCAAAAAAACTTCCTACGAATTTTTAGTGGAATCCTCTGCGGGGGAGCAATCTCAATATCCGGATTCGGAATACGAGGCACATGCTAAAATTGTTAGCCGTGCTGAAGTGTTGTCCAACTCGGATATTTTGATCACAGTGAATCCTATCCCGGAAAATGATCTAAGCGCAATACGGCCGGGAACACTCTTAATCGCTTTATTCGAACCTTATAATAATGCGGATGCGGTTCCGACTTTGCAGAAGCACCAGTTACGAGGGATTAGCATGGATATGATTCCACGTTCCTCATTGGCGCAGTCAATGGATGTACTATCTTCTATGGCTTCTGTTGCAGGATATAAAGCGGTATTGAAAGCAGCAGATACCTTGCCTCGTTATTTTCCAATGATGATTACAGCAGCCGGCAGTATCCGGCCTTGTACGGTTTTGGTACTTGGAGCGGGAGTGGCAGGATTGCAGGCAATTGCAACCGCTCGTCGCTTAGGTGCGATGGTAGAAGCTTTTGATGTGCGTTCTGCGGTGAAGGAAGAAGTGCAAAGTTTGGGCGCAAAGTTTATTGAAGTAGAAGGAGCGGTGGATGACAAAGACGCCGGCGGGTATGCGGTACAGCAGTCTGAAGATTACCTCCGACGACAAAGAGAAGAGGTAGCCAATCGTGCAGCTAAAGCAGATGTGGTTATTACGACCGCACAACTTCGTGGTCGTAAGGCTCCGATCCTGGTCACTGCGGAAACGGTTGAAAGAATGAAAGCCGGATCTGTTATCATTGACCTGGCTTCATCTACCGGAGGTAATTGTGAACTCAGTCAGGACAATGCGAGTATCGTACACAAAGGCGTAAATATTATTGGTAATTCTAACCTTGCTCAGGAGATGCCGCAAAATGCGAGTTTGCTCTATGGCAATAATGTGCTTAACCTCCTTAAGTTAATTATCGATGAAGAAACAAAGGCACTCTCTTTTGAGCATGAGATTGCAATTGCAGCATTAATTACTCCTTTAGCTACAGAAACAAACGATTAATATGGAAAACATACTACACTTCCTTGATGAGCAGCTGATCATGATTTACCTTTTGCTGTTCACGATTATTTTAGGCTTTGAGATTATCGCGAAAGTACCAACCATTTTGCATACGCCCTTAATGTCCGGAGCGAATGCGATTAGCGGGGTAGTTATCATTGGTGCTATTATTCTTATTCGCCAGGCTGCGCCCGATGACTACGTAACGCTGAGCATCGGAACGCTGGGGGTCATCCTTGGGATGATCAACGTAGTGGGCGGCTTCGCCGTTACGGACCGGATGATGGAAATGTTTAAAAAGAAAAAATAAGCATAGCATCTTTCTAAGTTTGAGCGTAGCGGTAACTTAGAATAGGAATGATTGTAGCAAGTTTTGAACTTGCTGTCTACTTAAGATCAACTTTAAATTAATCAAATGTTATCTACAATTATAAACTTATCATACCTCGTTGGTGCCCTGGCATTTGTTATTGGATTGCGGAGACTAAGTTCACCAGACACTGCACGTAGAGGAAATATTCTTGCAGCCATCGGAATGAGCATTGCGATCATCGCTACGCTCTTTTACCCATTTTCGGGAGCACCAAATAATTATGCTTGGATTATAGGCGGTGCGATTATCGGAGGGATCATTGGTTTTGTAGCTGCGAAGCGCGTACAAATGACTGCAATGCCTCAGATGGTTTCCATATTTAATGGTCTGGGGGGAGCCTGTGCAGTTGCACTGGCTATCGTAGAATTATTACATTATTATAATGGAACGGCAGACCTCAGCGGAGGGCAGTTTGCAGTTGTGCTCTTGACTTTGTTCATTGGGGCGGTTGCATTTACCGGAAGTATCCTTGCCTATCTGAAGTTAGATGGTAAAGTATGGGATAGTCAGGTGACCTTGCCAGGTCATACCTATGTCAATATCTTTTTACTGTTAGTAACCGTTGGAATGTGTGTATATCTGTTTATGCAAGGTCCGGCACTTGGTTTTGGTTGGGCCATTGCCTTGACGGTAATTGCCTTGATTTATGGTTTTTCTTTTGTTGCGCCTATTGGTGGAGCGGATATGCCGGTGGTGATTTCATTACTGAATTCTTTTACCGGATTATCGGCAGCGGCAGCAGGATTGATTTATGGCAACCAGATTATGTTAGTCGGAGGAATCTTAGTTGGTGCTTCTGGAACGATCCTGACGGTCTTGATGTGCCAGGCAATGAATCGTTCTTTGTTCAATGTAATCATAGGCGGCTTCGGTGGCGGAGCGAAAAGCTCCAAAGGGCAGGATGGAGATCAGGTAGCCAAAGAAGTTACGGTAAGTGATGCAGGTATTCAGTTATTTTATTCGAAAAGCGTAATCGTTGTTCCAGGTTATGGACTGGCAGTGGCTCAAGCGCAGAAAGTCTGTAAAGAAATGGATGATCTCTTAGAAGCGAATGGAGTAGATGTCAAATATGCGATTCACCCGGTAGCCGGAAGAATGCCGGGACATATGAATGTACTTCTGGCAGAAGCAGATGTCCCATATCCAAAGTTAATTGATCTGGATGATGCAAATGCCGCCTTACCAGATACAGATATTGTCATCATTGTAGGTGCGAATGATGTAGTCAATCCAGCAGCTATTGATGATCCGGGAAGCCCGATTTATGGTATGCCGGTACTGGAGGTTTGGAAAGCAAAGAATACTATCGTTCTCAAACGAAGTATGAGTCCGGGTTACGCAGGTATTCAAAACCCTCTTTTCTTTAATGATAATAATCGAATGCTTTTTGGAGATGCCAAAGATAGTCTTCAGAAATTGGTGAAAGCGATCAAAGAAAATTAA
>JAHDHW010000293.1 GCA_020631105.1 Saprospiraceae bacterium
AATGGTTTTTGACCAAATGATTTCTCCCTGGAAATCAACTAATAGAAACCAGGGTCTTCTGTCCATTCCGGGGACGGAAGCCAGGTCAAAGTCATTAGAATGGGTATGCCCAGTAAGTAAATACCCTTCCTCAAATTCTGCAAAAATAAATAATCGGTCATCTCGGCTACCGCCATATTGTTTTTCCCATTTGGTATCTCCGTTTTTGTCCAGACATATAAGGAAAACGTCAAGTTCCTCCGCAAAAATACCAGAATCGAAGCCACCTTTAGAGGAGGTAAATCCCGATATTAGAAAATTTCCTTTACTGTCCTCTAAGAGGGAAGAAGCGGTCTCATCTCTAGGTCCACCAAATTTTTTATTCCAAATAATATCATATTGACTATGAGCGAGCACCGCACTCATAGTCAATATGATAGTGATCAAAAAGATATGTTTATTCTTCAAGAACGATTAATTTTTTGTGAATCATCGTATGATCCATTTTTTCAATGGAGATGAAATATAAGCCAGTATCTAAAGATAAATTAATTGGTCCTTTGACTGCACTTGCTAAACATAGGAGGTCCGACCTTTCAGGAGGGCCTAACAGTACAAGTAATAAAATATTTATTTCCGTAATTATAGTTGAAGTTCGCTTTTAAATACGAAGAATTGTCAAAGAAGGATTTGAACAATTTTAAGAAAATGAATTGAAGAAAAGATGTTTTTTTAAACAATGTTTAAACCGAAAAATACCTTAAGTCAGGCTTCTGGTTTTTTAAAATTGTGAGGACACGGACCGATGTTTAAAAAGAAGGAGATCAATATCAGGTATATCAACAAATTCAAGATGGACAGTTACGACATTATGCAGTACGGAATCTGTACCTGGCCAGTGGAAGAAGGAGTAATTAACTTCCTACCGGATTTTTATGATTATACTTATAGTGATAAGGAAAAGCAGGAGCAGAGCAGATAAAATACCTCCTGGAGTTATTTGTAGAGTGGCAAGCAAAGAAAATAAAAGATGAGCCATCTAGGTTTATTTAGATGGCTCATGTCGTTTATATAGTTACTTATTGCCCGAGTTTCCTGCAGTTGGCTCGTCCTCTGACTCCGCGAAGTAAGTCAGGTCGTCTCTGAACATCCCTACCTGGGTGTCACTGCTCACTAATAAGGCTTGCATTTTCTTAGCCAGCTCTCCTCTTTTTGCGCCCATTAGTTTTTCATTTATTGCTCTACGTTCTACTAAATCTTGCTCACTCTTAGCGAATTGAAGTACGACCCATTGGTCAGATTTTCCGTATAGCGTTTGGTAGATTTGGAAGGACCCCTTCAGTTTTTTCTCCGTGTACAAATCTTTATATGCTTTGGCTAAAGCTCTAACTTCCTTAGCTGTTCCTGTTTTGAATTGATAGAAGTTTACCTCTCTGAAATCGTTACCATTATAAGGCGTTTCAGGATGCATATAACTTAAATCAGCTACGAGGTTGTAAATCAAAACCTCATTGCTGGTGACATATTGATTCATATCCTTGAATAATTTGTCCAGACTTGCATCGCCAATTTTTTCTACGGATTCTTTCCAGTAAGCATTATCCAGGCTAGCCATATCATCGATTGGTACGCCATATACGTAGGTAGAGTTTTCCATAGCGCTTCCCCACCAGCCGACAGATTTTACTTTGTGTTCCTGGTGCTTAGCATTAAAAGTTTTTACCGCTTTTTCATACTCAGCAGTCTTAGACATGTCCACCTTATCGGTAGAGACGATCATTAACATGTCTTCTTTAATTTGAGCTTCAGCGGTGTTGGATTGAAAAGCTACTAAAAATAGACATAGGCTTAATAGCGAAAGGATTGATCTTTTCATGATTGGTTTTTTAGAAGTTATAAATGAGTTAATAATAACTAGTTGGGGCAAAAGACCAAAGGAGAAGTATCTTTTACGTATGTAAAGGTTTAAATAAAATCCTAATGTAATCTGGACTTATCTTGCAAAAATTAGCACTAATGTTTCAGAAAGGAAGAGAAAATGGAAGGAAAGAGAGAAAAGAAGAAAAGCCAAGAAGATATCGTGCAACATCTTCTTGGCTCTAATGAAAAAAATTAAACCATTGCGACAGAAACTGCTTTGGCTTCAAGGGAAGTACTTCCCATTAAGAATTGATCAACGGATCTGGCAGCTTCGCGGCCTTCAGAAATAGCCCAGACCACTAAGGATTGTCCTCGGCGCATATCACCAGCGACAAATACTTTCTCCATATTCGTCTGGTAATTAGTATCCGCAACATTTCCTCTTTCATTGACTTCAATGCCCCATTGTTCTAGTAGACCTTCAAACTGCGGATGCAAAAAGCCAATAGCCAATAATGCTAATTCGCAAGGGATTTCTCGCTCCGTACCTTTGATTTCGACTAAAGAAGGACGAGTTGAACCATCGGGCGTATCCCATTTGACATCTACAAGTTTGATTGCTTTTAGATTGCCTTTTTCATCACCAATAAATTCTTTAGTGAGGATGGCCCATTGTCTGTCACATCCTTCTTCGTGTGAAGTAGAAGTACGGAGGACCATTGGGTAACGTGGCCAGGGGTTTTGTTTGTTTCGATTTTTTGGAGGCTGCGCCAATAACTCAATTTGAGTAATGGAAGCAGCTTTGTGACGATTAGAAGTACCAACACAATCCGCACCAGTATCTCCACCACCGATGACGGTAACGTTTTTATCCGTCGCAAATAATTCTTCTTTTTTAGGGATTTTATCTCCTGCTACTCGTTTGTTATTTTGCTCTAAAAAGTCCATCGCAAAATAGACGCCCTTCAGTTCTCTACCCGGTATTTTTAAGTCTCTGGGGATTGTCGATCCTCCGGCAAGTACAACAGCATCATGCTGCTCCAGTAACTCATTCGCATCTACATTGACTCCGACATTACAACTGGTTTTAAAGCGAATACCTTCCGCTTCCATGATTTGCAAACGACGGTCGATAACTTTCTTCGCCAATTTGAAATCCGGAATACCATACCGCAAAAGTCCTCCGATCCGCGTATTACGTTCGTAGACTGTTACCGTATGTCCTGCTTTGTTTAATTGAGCAGCGGCAGCCAGACCAGCAGGCCCTGAACCAATTACTGCAACTTTTTTGCCCGTACGAATTTTTGGAGCTTGCGGTTTAATGTAACCTCGTTCGTAGGCAATTTCCGCTATTGATTTTTCTATGTGTTCGATAGCAACCGGGCTCTGATTAATACCCAGGACGCAAGCGGACTCGCATGGTGCCGGACAAATACGTCCTGTAAACTCCGGGAAGTTATTCGTCTCCGAAAGAATTTGAAATGCTTGTTGCCAATCCTGCTCAAATACCGCTTCATTAAACTCTGGAATGATATTCCCAAGCGGACAACCATTATGACAAAACGGAACCCCACAGTCCATGCAACGGGTAGCTTGTTTTATCGTTTTCTCTTCACTGAAATCCTGATATAATTCTTCGTAGTCGTTTACACGCTCTACTGGTTTACGCGTTTTTGGCGTCTCCCTTTTAAATTTCATAAAACCTTTTGGATCAGACATGGATATTTAAACTTTTGAATTTTTTAATGTAACAGAGTAACAGAGTAACAGAGTAACAGAGTA
>JAHDHW010000294.1 GCA_020631105.1 Saprospiraceae bacterium
TTAAGGGCATTAGCTATTACTCTGTTTTTCAATATCCTTGGATGATTATTAAACGCAATATCTCTGGAAAAGCGTTATAGTTTTCTATTTTAACATATTTACGAAAATTAAAAAACAAAACAAAATAAATTGGATACGAAAAAATAAAATGTTTTGATTTGAACATGCTAACCATTACACCTTCTTTTTAAGACCAGACTTCTACCTATATTTGCTCAAAATCCAGAAAAGATCATATGACTAATAAAGAAATTGCCAGCGCCTTTAATGATCTGGCTAAAATCATGGAGCTACACCAGGAGAATCCTTTTAAGATTCGTTCGTATAGTAATGCCTACTTAAGTCTTCGGAAGTTAGAGACACCGCTGAATGAAATGCCCGATGCCGAGCTAGGTAGTATTAAAGGAATTGGGAAAGCAATTGTTGGGAAAGTACGGGAGCTAGAGGAGAATGGTAAATTGGAGACCATGGAAAAGTATACAAGTATTACGCCTCCCGGCGTCCAGGAAATGCTACAGATCAAAGGCTTCGGCCCGAAGAAGGTACGTGTAGTTTGGAAAGACTTAGGCGCAGAGACAATAGGGGAGTTGTTGTACGCTTGTAATGAAAACCGCCTGATTGAGCTCAAAGGTTTTGGTCATAAGACCCAGGAGGATCTCAAAGCCAAGTTAGAATACTTTCTAAATTCAAAAGATAAATTCCACTATGCTTCACTTGAGCCATTAGCGGTAGAGTTGCTAGCGAAGGTACAGGAGCAATTGCCGAATATACTCGTAGCGCAGACCGGAGCATTGCGCCGCCGTTGTCCTATACTGAAGGGAATAGACCTGTTGGTAGGTACTCAGGAAAATCTCCAGGCTAAATTGGAATCTCTATTCGAAATTCAAAACGAAGCTGAGCGTTCTTTGCAGGGACGATCAGCGAATAATATTCCAATTACGATTTGGAAATGTACACCGGAGGAATTTGGTTCGAAACAGTTCCGATATACGGGGGGAGATGGATTCATTGACGCTTTTCTTAAAAAGGTAAAGGTCGACGACTTCAGAGGAATCACTAGTGAAGAGGGCGTTTTTGAAAAGGCGAACATTCCGTTTATCGCGCCCGAACTTCGGGATTGGGAAGATGCACTTGACCTCGCAACGAATAATGAATTGCCCAAGCTAATTGAGGTAGAAGATGTCAAGGGAGTTATTCATTCGCATACTACTTATAGTGATGGACTGCATAGCTTAAAAGATATGGCGATCTATGCTAAGGATCAGGGCTTCGAGTATATTGGGATTACGGACCACTCTAAATCTGCCTTTTATGCCAATGGCTTACAACCGGAGCGAGTCTATCAGCAAATGGAAGAGATTGATCGTTTGAACAAGGAATTAGCGCCGTTCAAAATTTTCAAAGGTATTGAATCTGATATTTTAAATGATGGTTCGCTGGACTACGACGCTGATCTATTGGGAGCATTTGACTTTATCATCGCCAGTGTGCATTCTAATCTCAAGATGGATGAGGCAAAAGCAACACATCGAATTATCACTGCGGTAGAAAATGAGTTTACGAGTATGCTCGGGCATCCGACCGGACGTTTATTGTTATCCAGAGAAGGCTACCCTCTGGACCATCAGAAAGTGATAGATGCTTGTGCAGCAAATGGGGTTTCTATTGAGATCAATGCGAATCCTTATCGCCTTGATCTGGACTGGACCTGGGTACCTTATGCCCTCGAAAAAGGCGTAAAATTGTCCATTAATCCGGACGCACATAGCAAGGGAGGGATCCATGATATCCGTTTTGGGGTATTCGCAGGCCGAAAAGGAGGATTAACTGCTGCGGATTGTGTCAACTGTTTTGATGCTGCCGGATTTATTACTGAAATGCGTAAGTCATAGATTATCAGGCTAGAAGAGGATTATTTTGCTTAACTTATTAAAAATAGGAATAATATTTGCTCCTCCCTGAATGTGTCCGTTGACAAACCTTTACGTTTGTTAACAACTCATTAACAAAGGTTTTTTGACAAGGCGCTTATCTTTGTAAAACCGTTGAATATCGGTGAACTAATCATTATATTTGCGGTGAATTTGAAATTTTAGTAATCTCAAAATAGAACAATAAAAATGGAAAAGTCAAAACAAATCCAAATTGGTCTTTTAGGTTTAGTAGCGGTATTGTTACTAATTAATCTTTTCGGAGGCTTTAACGGTCTTTTCGGTGGAGGAGACACTGATTTACGTGCAGATGCTCGTCAGCAGTTAAATACTACAACTGCAGTTACTGCTCCTACTCCAGCTACTGCTAATGCTAAGCCGGTTGAACCTGCAGCACCAGTTGGACCTACAACAACTGTAAAGTTTGATGAAAATGAGTACGACTACGGTACCATCGATCAAGGTGAGAAAGCTCGTCATACTTACAAATTTACAAACACAGGTAATGAGCCATTGATCATCTCTAACGCTAAAGGTAGCTGTGGATGTACAGTTCCTAGCTGGCCAAAAGAGCCAATTCCTCCAGGTGGAACTGGTCAGATCGATGTTGAATTCGATTCTAAAGGTAAAAAAGGTAAGCAGTCTAAGCGTGTAACTATCACAGCTAACACAGAGCCTGCTCAAACTTTCTTAACGATCAAAGGAGAAGTAAACGCTCCTGAAGGTGCTGCTGCTGGTGGTGTTAAGCCAACTGCTATCACACCTAAATCTCCTTCTAAATAAGAAGTTGATTTAAGTTTTACTGAAAAAGCCTGTGCGATCTTCGCACGGGCTTTTTTAGTTTAAATTCTAGCCTTTCTGCCTGATATATTGGGCTATCCAATAAACAGATAGTTCTCATTAGCTAGCTAAGGAACACCAACTTTTTCTACTTATCTTTGTTCCATAAAAAAAAGTAGATTGAAGCAATACCTGTCTCTTGTCAAATTTAGCCACACCATTTTTGCACTGCCATTTGCTTTGCTGGGCTTCTTTGTAGCACTTAGAAGCCTGGAAGCAGAATTTCAGTGGCATATCCTTGGCTTAGTAATCCTCTGTATGATCTTTGCACGTAGTGCGGCGATGGCTTTTAACCGTTTTCTGGATCGTGATATTGATGCGAAGAATCCGCGTACGGCCGTACGGGAGATTCCCGCCGGCGTAATTAGCCCTAAGGCGGCTTTGACTTTTGTGATCGTTAATTGCCTCCTGTTTGTGGCGACGACTTATTTTATCAATCCACTTTGTTTACTACTTTCGCCAGTCGCACTTTTTGTGGTACTTATTTACAGTTACACCAAGCGTTTTACCTTCCTTTGCCATTTCGTACTTGGTCTGGGCCTCGCTTTAGCACCGATCGGAGCGTATTTAGCAGTTGGTGGAGGATTTGATTTAATCCCGTTGCTTTATTCCTTTGCAGTATTATTTTGGGTAGCAGGCTTCGATATTATCTACGCTTTACAGGATCAGCAGTTTGATAAATCTAATGAACTTCATTCCGTTCCTGTAGTATTAGGTACCCGCAAATCACTCAATCTTTCTAGCTTGTTACACGTCGGAACGGCTCTTTTATTGATTGCTGGTAACTACTTCTTAAGCATGCAATTTGAAGAGTTTCGGTGGTTGTCCTGGATCGG
>JAHDHW010000005.1:0-25792 GCA_020631105.1 Saprospiraceae bacterium
TGTTTAGTTTTTATCCGCTTGTTTCAGAATAGCGTCATAATCCATTCTATCTTATGCTAAAATTCATCTCTAACTGCACTTTATTAGGATAATTTGTAGATTTGCGCCTCCACTAATGTCCCTAAAATGAAAGTCACTGAATATTTCGAAAAAGCAAAAGGCGAAACATTAATTTCCTTCGAGGTACTACCACCCTTAAAAGGTGGAGGAATGAAGGCTATTTTCGAGACCCTGGATCCTTTGATGGAGTTCAAGCCTCCCTTTATTGATGTGACTTATCATCGGGAAGAGTTCCTTTACAAAAAACGTCCTAGTGGTTATTATGAGAAGATTGCAATTCGCAAACGCCCGGGAACAGTTGGTATTTGTGCATCGATCATGCATCGATACGGAGTAGATGCCGTTCCACATTTAATCTGTGGAGGATTTACGCAAGAGGATACAGAAAATGCACTGATTGACCTTAACTTCTTAAACATCAAAAATGTCCTCGCACTCAGAGGAGATGCTCGTAAATTTGATGGAAAATTCGTCCCGGAACCAGATGGGCACAAATATGCGATTGATCTCGTCCGACAGGTTGACCATATGAACAAAGGAATCTATCTGGATTCAAATATAGAAAATGGAGAGAAAACGGATTTCTGTATAGGGATCGCAGGCTATCCGGAAAAGCACTTCGAAGCACCAAACTTAAATACGGATCTGCAATTCACCAAAGATAAAATAGACGCGGGAGCGGATTACATCGTGACCCAAATGTTTTTCAATAACGAAGCATACTTTAAATACCTTGATGATTGTAAAGCAATCGGTATTGATGTACCAATTGTCCCTGGTCTAAAACCAATCACTAAAAAGTATCAACTCAACTCCTTACCGAGACTTTTCCACGTTAATCTACCGGATGAGTTAGTCAACGAATTTGATAAAGCTAAAACTGCCGAAGCTATCAAAGAAGTGGGGATCGAGTGGTGTATTCACCAATCAAAAGAGCTTAAGGCTAAAGGTGTCCCTTGCCTGCATTATTATACTATGGGGGATGCGGAAACCATCAAAAGAATTGCCGAAGCAGTTTTCTAAACTTTTCCTTCGTAGCTCACCCAACTAATGTGAGAAGCGCCTAAACAGACTTTTATTTTTCCGGTAAAAGTACTGGCTAAAGCTTTTGCTATTTCCTGATGGATGAAATAAGCAAGGTATTCTGTTGTTGTCAATTTACCTTTAAAAATATGCAGCTCATCAAGATTTTGATAATTGATCGGATCTAAAATACTCTTTAGCAAATTACGAGCTTCTTCCATATCAATAACTACGCTCTTGTCGTCCAGGTCATTAGACATAAAACTTACATCAACTATGTACGTTGCTCCGTGTAATTTTTGTCCGGGCCCAAAGGACTTTCGAGGTAAGGAATGGGCAATCATCACGTGATCTCTAATCTTTACAGTAAACATCTTCTTGTTTCTCGTTTTGTTTAATCGAATGCAAATTTAAGGGATTGTTACCTTTGATGCTTGAAAATTTTACGCTTGCTCGTCGAATTTGCCAATTATTAAGCCGATCAATACCGATATTCTATCGAAAGTCAATCTCAACATGAAAACGCTCGCAATAAAAAAACGTACCTTTAATTATCCTCGTTTACCCATCAGCGCGAATGTTACCTTGTTAAATAATGAAAAAAAAGTTCCCAAGTGACACCTCTTTACAAAAGCATATTGATCACTTTTGGATTGTCCAAAACATTCAAACCAATTACAATGGCCCAAAACAATTAATTGCTTTCCCTGGCGTCAAACCGGACCTTATACTGATCCTTGAGGGCACCCTAAACTACCAATACCAGGGGCAACATCACCAAGCAAACACCAGCCAACTCTGTAGTTTTATTAAGAATGAAGTCGTCCTCGACCTTTCCACTCTTCGTTCTTTTGTCATTATTCAATTCAAAGCCCGGGCCTTAGCATCTTTACTTCCTTTCGTAAAACTCAATGCTTCAGAACTCATGAGGCAACCGATTTGTGAAGCAGACTTAATCTTTGGCGATTCTATTCATTCGCTGAGTTCACACCTCCGAAACTTGTCGCCAGATGAAGCAGCATCAGAAATCGAACAATGGTTAGTTCAATTTTTTCGCTCGGACCGCGAAGGTTTCATTACTGATCTGGCAGCGGATCAAAACATCCTTTACTCTCCTGCCAAACTCATGGAGCGTACAAGGTACTCCTACTCTACGCTCGAACGTTACTTCAAAAAAGAAACCGGTCTCTCCCCAAAACGATTTCAATCTTTACACCGTTTTAAATTTGCCGTCGAAGAAATCTTCGCCACCCGCAATACCAATTGGTCACACTATGTAGATAAATACGGCTATTACGATCAGAGCCATTTCATAAAAGAAGTCAAAAGGTATTCAACTTTTACACCTGCCCAATTATTAGGTATCAACGGCTTACTAAATTTCCGCAAGGATTAATTCTGACGAATTTTTACAATAGCAATTACTTTGTTTTATACATCTTTGTAAAAACAAACTTAATCCAATGCGGTATTTTCAGCTATTTTGCTTCTTGATATGCTTATGTTCTTGCAAGCATAATGTCAACACTTTCGTCAGTGAAGAGGAAGCAGAAGCGACTTTAGAAAAATTATTGGAAGAAGCCATCTACGATTCCTTTGACCAGGTCCCTGGTATATCCATGACGGTCATCGCTCCTACTGCAAACATCAACTGGACCGGTGCCAAAGGCTTTGACAGTGTCAAAAAAGAGCATGAACTTTCGGCAGATCAACCTTTCAGAATAGCCAGCGTCACCAAATCTTTTGTTGCAACGGCCATACTACGCTTACACGAAATGGGGCAATTAAACATTGATGATCCGTTAGAGCAGTATATCTCAGCACAACATTTACAAATCTTATCTGATGGCGGATATGCTCCGGACTCCATCACCATCCGACAATGCCTCAACCATACTAATGGCCTGATGGATTATGCAATGGGGGGCAGTCGTGCGTATATCGACATGGCTAAGAATGATCCCAAAAAGCGCTGGACCCGAACCGAGCAATTACAACTTGCTATGCAGATCGGTCCACGCAATGGTAATCCCGGCGAACGCTACGCGTATAATGACACCGGATACATTTTACTAGGCGAAATCATCGAATCAAAGATGGATTCCACCTTAGGCTATGGATTACGACAACTCCTAAACTTTGATCAACTAGGTATGCAATCTACCTGGCTAGAGTCTATTGATTCTGCTCGTTCTGATCTCCCTTTTGTACATTCCTATTTTTCTAATTTGGATGCCCTACAATGGGACCCTTCTGTTGACCTTTATGGAGGCGGTGGGCTGGCATCAACTACTCAAAATTTAGCCACTTTTATTCATGGATTATTTAATGGTAAAGTTTACAACCAGTCAAACACGCTAAACTTAATGCTGGAAGCCCCAAGTTATTATCCGAGTTATGATATAGAAGAAGATCGGCGTTATAAAGATTATCGACAAGGATTGTGGGAGATTGAGATTTATGGAATGAAGGCATATCAGCATAATGGACTTTGGGGTTCACAGCTCATTCATGTACCCGATTTGAATTGCTCGATTGCCATTCATTACACCAAAGCACAACGAGAGCGACTGGCTAAAAAGACCATTCTACTTATCAAAAATTTAATTGATCAAAAAAAGTAAGCTATGTCGATCATTTCAATTTCTAATTTAAGTTTTGCTTACCAAAAAGGGGTGCCAATAATAAACGGCCTCAACCTTAATGTTGACAAGGGGAGTATCTATGGTTTCCTTGGCAAAAACGGAGCAGGGAAAAGTACAACGATCAGAACGATGCTTGGTCTTTTAAATCCGAGTAATGGAAGTGTTCGACTATTCGATAAAGAGGTTCAGAAAAATCGCCCGTCTATTTTTCAAAAAATCGGAACCCTCATTGAGTCACCATCTCTTTATGCACAATTGAATGCAATCGATCACCTTAGGATTGGTGCGAAGTATACTGGAGCAAGTTCAAAAAAAATCGAAACGATCCTTAAACAGGTCAACTTATTTCAACATCGAAAAAAAGCTACCCGGAAATATTCCACAGGGATGAAGCAAAGACTTGGCTTAGCATTAGCACTGCTCAATGATCCTGAATTGTTGATCCTTGATGAACCGACGAATGGGCTTGACCCGACTGGTATTATCGAAATCCGAAACATCCTCTTAGACTTGAGTGCCGCAGGCAAAACCATTTTGCTCTCCAGCCATCAACTCGCGGAGGTGGAGCGAATTGCGACACACGTAGGCATATTGAATGATGGCAAGATCATCTTTGAAGGGACCATCAGCGAATTAGAAAATTATAAAAGAGCCAATAACCTCGTAAAGATTCAGGTGGCTAATCCGGAAGATGTATCCGACGTTTTTCTGCCTTACGATATACAACAACAGGAAGGCAAGAATTTTTATGTGCAACTCTCCGACGCAGATGATTTACCAAAACTCATCCGCCAACTCGTCGAACGCGGAGTAGACCTGTATGAGGTAAGTCCGATGAAGAGCGACCTTGAAAAACTATTTATTGACATCACTAATGATTAATGCTTGCCAATGATTGCTACACTATCTGCAGAGTGGATTAAACTAAAACGAACACCGGTCCTTTTTCTGATCGCCGCAATAGTATTCTTCTGCGTCTTCATCATGACGATAGGAAACTATATTGATATTCATCCTCTGACTCAACTGAACCTTAATCCCTGGGGACGTTTTCGAAATATCGGACATGTCCTTTATACCAATTTCTTCATTTGTCCATTTGCCGTTTTGTTGACTAGTGCTTTCTTTTTCGTTGAGCAACGTGCGAATGCCTGGAAATATTTATACACCCTTCCGGCTGGTCGTGGAAAGATTTTTATATCTAAGACCTTAACTTTAATTGCCTTACTTTTTTCAACAGCATTACTACTGGTTATTTTTTCTACACTCTCAGGATACAGCCTGGACTATAAATATCCGGAGATGGAATTTAGTTATCATTCACCAGAGCTCTGGAATTATACCAGTAAATTATTTCATAGTTCGATTGCCATACTCGGGGTGATTGGGATACAAACTTTTTTATGTTTTCGATTTCGAAATGTATTTGTTCCGCTTGGGATAGGGATCGGCTTATTTATCCTGGGCTTAGTCATGGGAACCACCAATCAAGCACAAGCACTATACTTTCCTTACTCCTACCCTCTTCTCGTTTTTGACTTTGAGATGTTCAATCAGTCGGAGATTAATATTCAGCGGGATGGTTTGCTAAGTAATGTGGAATGGTGGAGCTTAGGTTATTTCTTTTTATGCTCAGGACTTACTCTCTGGATGGAAACTCGTAAAAATATAAAGTGATGGGTACAAAATTTGAAAAACGTTTACCAAACCACATCGGCTTAGTAAACGTTTTTTTAAGTATTAAACGCCTGCTATCGAAGCATTGCTCTCACTCAGGAATTTCTCCGTTTTAGCGCTTTCAACCTTGTTAATAAATTTATCTGACTCATGCCGGTCTCTGACGACCTTCGCCACTGTAAAGCAGGATGTAACGCTAAACAAATAGGACATCGCTAAGAATCCTTTCATTGCGAAGCTTGCTTCGAGGTAAAATAAGCCTATGCCCATCCCGACAAAGGAGATCGCGAAAGCGATCCAGGCCATGTTAAAAAATGATTTCGTGTTGTGATTTTCATAAATGTAAGCACTCATGATTTACAATTTTGATTAGTAATTCTGATCTCCCAATGATATACCGCCTGCCTTTGCAGGATACTGAAATACCATTTTGGATCTTTTGTAATACCGCTCAAAACTGTCTTTAATACTCCTAATCTTCGCAATTATATAGACGAATGGGGCTCGAACTTGGATCAAACCATCATTTTTAGCGAATATTCGCTAATTCATTTTTATAAGTATTACCGAAAAGCAAGGTATAATTTAGGCCTGTTCGAAAGAATTCTAAGCTTTTAAGAATACACATTGCTGAATCTTGGATTTCCAATATTGAATGGAATGTCATCCTACTAAAGTTTGATATTTGGAGCGTATAAACCTGAAACTAACCTTCATTCAAGATTCAATTATTCGAGATTCAATACTCTTTCGAAACCCCCTGGATATAAATACTCTATCACAGCTTCCGTACCCGTACCTTTTTCTTTTTAAGGCGCTGATTATCCACCATTTTGAGGACATACTTCACCCGATCAGCCTTTACGGCCACGAAAGCACAATCTTTCTTCAACTCGATTACTCCTAATTGATCATGCTTCAATTCCCCTTGCTTAAAGAAAAGACCGGCAATATCACCTTTGGATATTTTATCCTTCCGGCCACCGGAAATGAACAAGGTTGACCATTCAGATCGCTTCGGAGGAGGAGCATCTTTTAGCACTTCTTCTTCTAAAGCCGGCATAAATTCTGGGAGTGTATCCTCATTCCAGTGTAATACATAAGCCGTTCCTTCTTTGTGCATACGAGCAGTCCGGCCGTTTCGATGGGTAAATTCTTCTTCGCGATTTGGAAGGTGATAATGAATAATAAATTGAATTTCAGGGATATCCAATCCACGAGCAGCTAAGTCAGTAGCAATAATTAACTGGTGGGTACCATTTCGGAATTGAATCAAGGCCCGTTCGCGATCAACTTGTTCGAGGCCTCCATAATAAACGCCGTGGGCAATCTTATGCGCCTTTAAATAATCACTTACTCGCTGGATGCTATCTTTATAATTACAAAAGATAATGCCCGATTGATCTCCAAGGTGGCAAAGCGCACGATAGAGCGTTTCCAGTTTATCTTTCTCAGGAGAGATAATCGACTTTATCGTAAGCTGGCTAATACCCTCATCCAGATGATCAATCACTAAAGGATTTTGTAAGCCTACGAAACTTGGGATATTCGCCTGTTGCGTTGCCGAAGTCAGTATTTTTTGTTCTAGCCAGGGCAAGGCATTAATAATCGCCTGCATCTCTTCCTCAAAACCGACTTCTAATGATTTATCAAACTCATCTAAGACCAGATGCTTCACTCCTGCCGCATCAAAAGATTTTTTACGGAGGTGATGCGCCACCCGGCCAGGTGTTCCAACCAAGATTGCCGGTGGATGTGCCAGGTTCAGTTTATCTTTAGAAACTGTTCTTCCTCCATAAACCGCTTCAATCTTAAAGCCGGCCCCCATATCACGAGCAACTTGTTCTATCTGAAGCGCTAGTTCTCTGGAAGGCACGAGGATGAGTGCCTGAACTTTCTCTAAGACGGGATCGAGTTTTGCGACCAGTGGAATCAGGAAAGCCAATGTTTTCCCGGTTCCTGTCGGAGACAATAGGATCACCTCATTGCTAGTATGAATTGCCAGCTGAGTCTCCTCTTGCATTGCATTTAGGGATTCTATCCCTAACTTCTTCAAAATTGCCGCCTGATTCTTAATTGATTTTCCCATGGCGCAAAGGTACGTTTATATCCTTAATACACCTTCATTGTCTGAGGATTCCAATTAATAACTTTATGCGCCTGCATACTCAGATTAGTTGCTATTGCCGGGCCAGCAGCGCGCATCCCAAAGGTCGTATCTTCAATTAGTTTAGTGCCATTACGAATAGCGTCAATGAAGTTAGCCCAGTGATCTACATGTGCACTATAACCTTGAGGAACAGAATAAGTCAATTCCTTTGGACTTTGCATTTCATATTTCTTCTTACCGAATTTTGCTTTAAATTCCTTTTCAAACTCAGTTTGTTGTTGCTCAGAGAAAGTATCAAAAGAGTCCCAACCTCCGTAGGAGGGATCTGTTTTGACCGGGTTCTTTTGGATGGTAATTCCACCCCAGTTCAAAGTCATCACACCTTCACTTCCAATCAGTCGAACGTGAGATCCTCCCCCCGAGCCATCCACAAAGTTGACCCGCATCTGCACATTAAAGGCGGGATGCATTTTGGTATCCGGATAATCAAATAAACCTAAAGTTACATCAGGTGCATCACGGCCATCTTTCCAAAAGCGTAATCCTCCGCTCGCATAAATTCGCTCCGGCCCTATGGAGGAAGTAATGACATGCAGCGCCGTAAAGAGATGTACGAATAAATCCCCAGCCACTCCCGTTCCATAATCTCCATAATTCCGCCAACGGAAAAACCGGGTTGCATCAAAAGATGTCTTTGGTGCATCCCCTAAAAATTTGTCCCAATCAACGGTCTTCGCACTGGCATCCGTAGGAATAGAATATTGCCAGGCACCATTTGCCGAGCTTCGGTCATAGCGAATATCCGCAAGGATCAATTGACCAATCACTCCAGACTCAAATAACTCCTTAGCTTTTAAAGTCTCAATAGCGCTTGCTCTTTGACTCCCCACCTGAACCGGAAGTCCTGAGGATTTTTCAGCAGCAATCATGCTGTGTCCTTCTTCAATATGGTGCATCATGGGCTTTTCGCAATACACTGGTTTACCCGCTTGCAAAGCAGCATTGGTCATATGGTCGTGCCAGTGATCAGAGGTAGAGACACAAACTGCGTCGATATCTTTGCGTTCCAGAATTTCACGATAATCTCTTGTTGTAAAAATATGATCTCCAAAAACTTCCTTCATTCTGATCAAGCGGCCATCATATAAATCACAGGCAGCGGCCAGCTCTACTCCTGGGATTTTTAGCGCGGAGCGCGTATTGGCAAAGCCTTGAATCCCACAACCAATCATAGCCAGTCGAATTTTATCATTCTTACCATACTTCTTTTGGGCTACAGGGTTTATGGTTTGCTCCAGGGTACGTTGTTCAGCGCGGGCTTTGCCCCCCGCGAGTAATAAAATGCCTCCGAGGGAAGCTTTCTTTATAAAAGATCGGCGATTATTTTTTTTCATTATTTTAAATTTAGCTCGTCACAAAACATTATTGACAAAAAGTACGATTTTTTCAAACATTTTAAAGCACTCTCCATGATAAATTGTACTTTGTTTTTCAAACGAAGACCACTATGCAAATTGCTATCGTACTTGCCGGTATACTTGTACTTATCCTACTCATTGCTGTCGCCCGGCTCAACACTTTTTTATCTTTTGTCATTGTAGCGCTGGGCTTAGGAATAGCCCTTGGTATTCCTGTCGATCAGGTGAGTACCGCTATTAAAGATGGTATCGGAAAAACGCTTGGCTTCCTGGTCATTATCCTTGGCTTTGGTGCGATGCTCGGAAAGCTGGTAGCTGATAGTGGTGCTGCACAAAGAATTGCGGATACGCTGATTAGTGTTTTCCCGAATAGATATGTGCAGTGGGCAGTTGTACTTACTGGATTCATTGTGGGTATTCCGATGTTCTATTCTGTTGGTTTCGTCATTTTATTACCGCTGGTATTCACGGTTGCTGCAACAACCCGATTACCACTCTTGTATATTGGATTACCGATGCTTGCTGCTCTGAGTGTAACTCATGGTTATCTTCCGCCGCATCCGGCACCAACCGCTTTGGTAGAAAGTTATGGTGCTGACATTGGACAGACTTTGCTTTATGGGCTAATCGTTGCGATACCTGCTATCATCTTAGGCGGGCCTATTTTCGCTCGTACCCTAAAAAAGTACAATCCAAAACCTTTAGAGTCTTTGTTTAGCAAAAAGCGGTTTACAGAGGAGGAAATGCCAAGCTTGGCTACTAGTATCCTGACCGCATTATTACCCGTAATTCTATTAGCTGGTTCAGCTGTTGCAAAAATATTTATTGCAGCGGATAGCGCTTTGATGCCATTCATCAATTTTATTGGTGACCCGGTCATTGCAATGGTCATCACGATTGTGGTTGCTATTTTTACCTTAGGATTGAACAGAGGAAAGAGCATGAAGGAAGTTTCTGCTTCGATGACCGCAGCGATAAAAGATATTGCTATGATTCTTTTAATCATTGCAGGTGCGGGTGCGTTAAAAGAAATCCTCGTTGTCAGTGAGGTAAGTGATTATATTGGTAGTCTATTACAAAGCCTTGCTATCTCTCCGCTGATCCTTGCCTGGGCCATTGCATCTGCAATTCGTTTTTGTGTGGGTTCTGCTACTGTTGCAGGATTAACCAGTGCAGGAATTGTTGCACCGCTGATTCCACTTACCGGAGCAGATCCAAACCTGATGGTGCTGGCGACCGGAGCAGGAAGTTTGATGTTTTCACATATCAACGATTCCGGTTTTTGGTTATTCAAAGAATACTTCAACCTATCGGTAAAAGATACACTTAAGACCTGGAGTGTAATGGAGATGATTGTTTCGACTGCCGGGCTATTAGGTGTTTTAGCATTGAATCAATTTATTTAACCCCTGATAAAATATTCAAAATGAGCGCTGATCAAAAATTCGAAGCACTAGGCTTTCAATTACCTCCACCACCACAACCCATGGGGGTTTATAAACCATTCCTGATCGTAGGTAACATGGCTTATGTGAGTGGACATGGTACCTTTAGAGCGGATGGCACTTTGATTATAGGCAGAGTTGGAGTTGATCTCGACACAGAAGAAGCGAAGCTTGCCGCTCGACAGGTAGGACTCTCTATCATCTCCACCTTAAAAGATAACCTTGGTTCTCTTGATCGAATCGAACGGGTCGTTAAAGTATTAGGGATGGTTAACGCTGAACCAGATTTCGAAAAACATCCTTACGTGATTAATGGCTGCAGTGAATTATTCCTACACATCTGGGGGCAAGAGAAAGGTGTTGGTGTCCGAAGTGCAGTCGGTATGGGTAGCTTACCGGATAATATCCCTGTGGAAATTGAAGCGCAGTTCCTACTAAAAGAATAACTACAAATGAAAGACTGGTATAACATCAACTTCGATCAAACAGATACCCCTGCATTGATTATTGATCAGGATATGGTGGAACGTAATATCCAAAAAGCGATTGATTATGCTGGTGGCGTTGATCGCCTAAGACCTCACGTAAAAACACATAAGTTATTAGAAGTCGCTCGTCTGCAAATGGCGGCGGGCATTTATAAGTTTAAATGTGCGACCATTCCGGAAGCAGAAATGCTCGGCATGGCCGAAGCCCAGGATGTCCTGATCGCTTATCCGGTGCAGGGGCCAAAGATCAAGCGAGCTATTGCCTTGATGAAGAAATATCCAGCGACTCATTTTAGTGTTTTAGTAGATAATATGAATACCGCAAATCAAATCAATGAAGTTGCAAAAAAGGAAGAGCGCGTAGTTGATGTTTTTATTGACTTGAATAATGGGCAGTTTCGAACAGGTATTACACTTGAGCAAGTTCCTGATTTAGTAACGCAATGCAAGCAGCTGGCACAGCTGCGTATCATTGGCCTTCATTGCTATGATGGCCACATTCGAATGTCTTCTCTGGAAGAACGAACGGAGGCTTGCCGTAGTGCTTTTGAGCCCGTTCAGCACCTGCGAATACAATTACAAAAAACATTGGGCCGTGACCTTACGCTAGTAGCCGGAGGAAGTCCTTCCTTTAGTGTTCACCGTATTTACCATGATGTAGAATGTAGTCCCGGTACCTTTATATTCTGGGATCAGCGCTATGGGGAAGATTATCCGGAACTGGAGTTTGAAAAAGCGGCGGTACTTGCTACCCGGGTTATCTCTAAATTGAACGAACACACCTATTGTCTGGACCTTGGTCACAAAAGTGTTGCTAGTGAAATGCCATTCCCAAGAGCAACTTTTTTGCATGATGAAGCTTTCCAACAAATTGGTCATAGCGAGGAACATTTAGTACTGAAATCAACTCAGGCAGATACGCTAGCAGCAGGAGAATTATTACTCGCTCATCCTTATCATATCTGTCCGACAGTCGCATTACACGATCAGGTTCATGTAGTCAAAGATGGCCAAATCGTTGATCAATGGCGAGTGATTGCTCGTGATCGAAAAATTACGATTTGATTTATTTTTTATAAAAACAAATTCCATTCTTCCTCGTAAAACGCTAAGTAACCTAACACATTTTTTTTGAAACAGATTAAGGAAAAACTTTACGTTTACGAACTAAAGGAATTACCTAAAAGATGGAGACCAACGGAAGAACAGCCTACTTTCATCCTGGGCAATGCTCGATTTCAATGGGGCCCAAAAGTTGTTTCTCTAGTCTGGGGTATCATATTCCTAACCTTGGGAAGTTTTATTGCCGGGCCTACAATTTGGAAACTCCTTACAGGAGAAATAGTACAGATAGGTGTAAATGGAGAACCCGTGACCTTAGGCTGGCAAAATCTACAATTCACTTTAATTACACTTAGCTTCTTGTTGTTCTTCCCCTTACTTGGAATCTTAGGAATCCGGTACGGCATTCGCCTACAGTCAACTTCACCTTTAGTTATTTGGCTTAATGATAATGGGCTATCTATCAAAGAAAGAAAAGAAACTCAATTCTATCCCTGGCATAATTTCCAAAAAGATGCAATCGACTTTAACTTAGATGGTTCAGTGGTCCTTCCCCTCAAAAACGGAAAAGGAGAAGTCCAAATTGGAAGACTATCCTCTCCCAGTATTTTTTTTCAATTATTAGATCGCAACATTAGTGGGAATACTGATTTAGTTCAATTTCATAGATATGAAGAAAAACTAAAAACTACTTATGACGACGGACATTTCCTCAGAGTAGTTTTTAGTCTGCTTGCACATCTTTTAAAATTTTCCACTATTGCGTTAGGAGGATTAATATTTGGCAGTATCCCACTTATTTTTGTAACCATTGTGCATTTAAAAGATGATGGTAGTATCTTCTTTAAGTTTTTTGAATATGGTCCGATTCTGATCATTGTTGGTTTTTTATTTTCGGCTTTGAAGGAGATTTATAAAAGTATATCTATTGAGTACAAAAGCGATAGGCCTGGTAAACTTTGGCAAGTGCTAAGTTTCCGTCAAAATGTAGCAGTAGTATTATTCTCTATTATTTTTTTCATCTATTACCGATGGTTACCAAATCAAACCTTTAATGAAGAGTTGTTCTTTCAACGCTTAATGTATTTCTTTTTAGCTATCCTTCTTTTTACTGCTAGTTTTCTTTTACTCTTTTACCTTAGTACACGAATAAAAAAATATTTACACCCAATACTTGCCTTACGAGAGTTTGGACCAAAAGGAATATCCGGGCAATGGTCTCAGGTTTTTAATCCCAATGAAGAAACCCCAAAAGAACATAATGATCTTTTCCTTCATCAAATTGGTGGCTTATTTTCTATAAAACCCGTTTATGCTTATTATGATCGCAGACTTGATCCTGATGGATTTCAGGATAGTAATGCCCAGTTCTTTTTACAATCTAAAAAATGGTTGGACTACGTCACCTCCTGTGCCAAGATTGCACAAGCGATAATCATTGTTCCGGCAACATCAGAAAGCCTGCTAATGGAAATGAATATGCTTAGAGATGAAGGCTTATTATATAAAACTTTTGTGTTGATGCCTCCGGAAAATAAAAATAGCCAAAGCATCAAATCACAGTGGGAAGAAATACGTAGCACCTTAATCAAAAAAAATTATGCCCTTCCTGCCTACGAATCGGGCGGAATGGTTTATCTTCCAAATGCAGATTACAGTATCTATCAAAACTGGAAGCTACATTTCAGTATGCGGAATTTATTTTTTATCCCGGTTTTTAGACGCTGGAAGCTAAGCAAAAAATCCATCCATGATCAGATCTATGATGGTGCAGCGGTACTGGCAGCCGCAACTGCAACGAAATAGATTAAATTACTTGACCATAAACTACAACTGGCAAATATTCTTTCTTTTATGAAAAACGCCCCTTTTATCATTGACGGCCATCTTGACCTTAGCATGAATGCTATGGAATGGAACCGCGATCTGCGGATGCCCATTGAACAAATACGATCCTTAGAAAAAGGGATGACCGATTTACCAGACAGAGGTAATTCAACTGTTTCATTCACGGAGCTACGTCGAGGAAATATTGGCTTCTGTATCGCTACGCTCATCGCTCGCTACGCTAAGCCAACGCATCCGCTGGGTGGCTGGCGCTCACCGGAACAAGCCTGGGGAATGGTGCAGGCACAACTGGCCTGGTATAATGAAATGGAACGACAAGGTGAGCTTCAAATGATTAAAAATAAAGCACAACTCGAGCAGCATCTTCAAGACTGGAATCAAAACGAACAAGCACCTATTGGTTTTCTTCTGAGCCTCGAAGGTGCAGACTCCATCGTCACCTTTGATCACCTTTACCTTTTGCATGAGCGAGGTTTACGAGCGATTGGGCCGGCGCATTATGGCCCGGGCACTTATGCTTACGGAACGGATAGTGAAGGTAGCATCGGAGAAAAAGGAAAAGAACTCCTTCGGCGGATGGAGGAACTGAACATAGTGTTGGATGCAACACATCTCTGCGATATTAGTTTTTGGGAAGCAATGGATCATTTCCAGGGTCACATTTGGGCCAGCCACAGCAATTGCCGAAGTCTGGTTAATCATAATCGACAGTTTACAGATGAGCAGATAAAAACTTTGATCGAACGCAAAGCAGTCATTGGTATTCCTTTAGATGCCTGGATGATGGTACCAGGCTGGCAACGGCAGGTCTCTCACCCAAGCAATACCGATGTACGATTAAAACATATGGTAGATCATATGGATCACATCTGTCAACTTGCAGGTAATGCAAAACATATTGCTTTTGGTACTGACCTTGATGGTGGATTTGGTACGGAACAATGCCCAGGCGATTTGAATACAATAGCAGATCTTCAAAGCGTGGCTACCTTACTCGCGGATCGCGGTTATGACGCAGAAGCAATCGAGGATATCTTTAGTAACAACTGGTTACGAAAATTGCGAGCGGTATTAGACTAAGACTTGCTGGATTCAGAGTTTGGCTTAGCGACAGGATCGTTGCTCAATAAATGTCCCATCAAATCTTTCTTCGTTTTGAGGTATGCTTTATTTTCTGCGTTTGGCTTAATCACAATCGGCACCCTACTCACAACATTGATTGAAGACTGATCTATTGCCTCAATCTTAAGTGGATTATTGGTCAACAAATGAATGGACTCAATCCCCAAATCCCGCATAATTTCTACAGCAATATTGTATTGCCTTGCATCTACTTCTAAGCCCAAATGCACATTGGCATCTGCGGTATTCAAGCCTTTGTCTTGTAAGTTATAGGCTTTTAATTTATTGATCAGGCCAATCCCTCTCCCCTCCTGGCGCAAGTATAGTACTACTCCTTTTTCATCCCAAGCTACCTGCATTGCATGATCCAGTTGATCACCACAATCACAGCGATGAGAGCCAAATAAATCACCGGTCAAACACTCAGAATGAATTCGCAAATGTACAGGCTCTGAAGCATCCATTTCAGGATGTACCAATGCCAGATGTGGCATTCGCTCTCCTAAGTCATCTGAATAAGCAATCATTCGAAAATTTCCCCAGTGGGTTGGTATCCCCGCCTCAACTTGTCTTTTCATAATGCAAAAATAAGGATTTTTATTCGCAGGTTGTGCCGATATGCATCGGCACTTCCGCTGATCCATATTGATCCTACTCTACACGTCTTCATATATCCATAAACATCTTTTGAGGTCAATATACTAGCCAAACAATAAGGGCATGATTATGTTTTCAGTTTTCTTAAGCTTTCTGCTCCAATTGATCGACGGTACGTTTGACTACAAGCAAAACAACAACCGTCGCAATCAAACTGCTGATTGGATATGCTGCATAAATCCCCCACTCTCCATACCATCGATTACCTAAGGAAGCCATCGGTAAATAAAGACCAAATAAATGCCCAAAAGTAATGACAGCTGCAATCATCGGACGGTCCAAGGTATCTAAAACCGCACTTCCGATAAATAAGATTCCATTCAGAAAATAGCCCATAGGGACAATCATTAAATACAAGGCTAAAGAATCAATAATCGCCTGATCCTCGGTAAACTGCGCTCCCACCCAATATCTAATGCTGAAAACTAATCCCGCTGCCACAATTCCATAGACTATTGAAAATTTTAAACTCAACTTTATACACTCCCGAATCCGCTGAAAATTCCCCGCTCCAAAATTCTGTCCCACAAATGGTGCGACTACAATTGACATCGCCATCATAAACAACAGGATTAATAAATCTACTCGATACCCCACACCATAGGCCGTAACTGCTGCTGCACTAATCAAAGCTAACATAGAAGTGATTATTCCATTTGCAAAAGGCAGCATCGTCTTACTAAAGGTCACCGGTACGGCTACCTTGATTATTTCATCCCAGAAATAGATAATAGAACTTGGTACAAATCGAATATACCGTACCACAAAAAACAAGGAAACGATCAGCCCGACACTTATGGCAATACTCGTAGCCAACGCTGCTCCGTTCAATCCAAATGCAGGGATTGCTCCCCAGCCAAAAATCAATATTGGATCTAGTATGAGATTAAGCACAACTACCGTAGCCATGATGATTGTTGGAATCTTTACATCGCCAAAAGCCCGCATGACATTCGTACATGCTACCATTAGTGCTAATAAGATAAAAGCCAAATACATGTAAAACATGTAAGATCGGATAAGCATAGTCAATTCCGGCCCTGCATTAAGAAAGGAAAAGATGGAGTCATTATAATAACTTCCTAATGCAAATACCACAAGGCCTGCAAACAGAGATAGATATAAACCGGCTGAGCTGATTCGGTTGGTTTGTTCTGTATCCTCCTTTCCTACAAATTTAGACACCACTATCATTAGAGCAGCACCGACGCTAAGCAGTAAGTTTATACAAAAAAGAAGAATAGGTGCAGCAAAGCTTACTGCTGCTAATTCTTCAGCGCCAACTTTACCAATGAAATACAAATCAATCAGCGCCAAAGAAGATAAAGCGACCAGACCAACAAAGATAGTTAGGGTGTGCTTGAGCAGATAACTTGATATATTTCCTCTTAGTATGAGTTCGACATTCTTCATGCGGGCGCAAAGGTAAGAAATACAAAGAGGACCAATAGGAAAAACTCATCGAGTCGATTTATTCTTTTACTCTCTTCTCAATCTTAAAGCTTCCATCAATTTTTGAGTCAAGGGTCCTGGTTTACCATTCCCAATAATATCACTCCCAACCTTTACTACCGGAACTATCCCCTTCGTTGTACTCGTTACGAAAGCTTCACTTGCCGTCTTCAACTCTGAGAGATGGATATTTCGTTCCTCAATTGGAAGAATATCTTTTGCAACAGCTAAGGTGTGCCCGCGAGTGATCCCGTGAAGTATTTTATCCACCGCAGTAATTAGTTTACCTTCTTCATCAATAATGAAAAAATTACTCCGCGAAGTTTCCGATATCCAGCCATCACTATTATAGTACAATACATCAAGTGCATCAGCTGCTTTCATCTCCGGAATCAGAAGAATTACGGTATAATAGTTCGTAGTCTTTACTTCCGGCATTGATCGAACATATTCGTGAGTAATCAAATTGATGCCTTCTGTAAATATTTTTTCATCCCATACTTTGAATGGATGCTGAAGTATTACCAGATTAGAAGAAACAGGTGTAAAGCCATCGATAGCATACCCACCAGTCAACACCAACCGAATGCCACAGGTATCTGTCCCATTTGCCTCAATAAGCCGATAAATTTGCTCCTTCAGGGCTTCAAAATCATATCCTACATCTAATTGCATTTTTTCCGCTGATCGATAAAATCGACGCAAGTGGTCATCCATAAAGAATGGTTTTCCATTCTTCATTTGAAAATAATCAAAGATGCCATAGCCCCGAAGCAGACCTAAATCTGTAATATTTAAGGAAGCTTGCTCAGCAGGTAGTATTTCGCCATTAACAACATGGAACTTTATCATAGAATATTTGATTTTATTTACATTGTAAATATAAAAATTTAGTGCTTTCGGGTTCTATTAAAACTAGTCTTAGCGTATAAAAACAGCTATTCAGCTATATTTTAGGCTCAATTATGCAACATTGTTTTATTTTGGTCTCAATATTCTCAGGCGAAGACGTTTTTCAAGGTGTTTTACATTTTGAATTTGCATTAAAAAACGTATCTTTGCCCCGCAATTTTAGAAAGTTCTTTAATTATGGACGCGCTTAAAGAGTTTATCATCCCAATAGAGGGATTGAGCGAAGGAGTGCATCAGTTTGATTTTCAATTGGATAGCGATTTTTTCGAACATTTTGAAAATGACCTGATCAACAACGGAGAGTTCAAACTTGTACTCTACTTTGATAAGCGCCCGGATATGATTGTCCTTACCTTCGATTTTGAAGGAAATTTCCGGACTGAATGTGATCGCTGCCTTGAAACTATTAGCTTGCCAGTCAAAGAAAACTCGCAAATGATGGTAAAATACGCAGAAGAAGCCAGCGAAGATGCTGACGTGATTTACATTACCCGGGATACTAAGCAACTTAACGTTGCTCGTCAAGCTTACGAAAGCATTGGATTAGCAATCCCCATCACTAAAAACTGTGATGAAATCGAAAATCCACCATGTAACGAAAATATGCTGGATTATCTCGATGGAGCTGACGAAGTAGAACAAAAAGACAATCCCATTTGGGATGCACTCAAAGATTTTAAGAAAAAAAATTAAATATAGCCTAGCATAAAAATATAGTAAAATGGCACATCCTAAGAGTAGAATCTCTAAGCAGAGAAAAAGAAAAAGAAGAACGCATTATAAAGCGGCAACGCCAACTATCGCTACTTGTCCTACAACGGGCGAGCCACACTTGTACCACCGTGCATATTGGCTAGACGGTAATATGTATTACAAGGGGCAAATCGTCATTAAAGCAGACGAAGAGGTTCTGGAATAGCCAAGCGCAAGCTTCTCTATAAAGACATCACAAAAGCTCCCATAGTAGATATGCGGGGCTTTTCGTGTTTTGAGCTTTTCGAAAGCTTTATGGCTTGTTCATCACAATAGAATATACTAACTTCCGACCCGTTTTATTCATTTCAAATCATCCCTCATGAAAAAAATAGTAAATACAAATCAGGCTCCTGCACCGGTAGGACCTTATAATCAAGCCACTTCATTCAATGGCATCCTATTCGTTAGTGGACAGATAGCCCTTGACCCTGCCACCGGCGAACTCGTTCAGGATTCGATCGAAGCGGAGACGCACCAGGTAATGAAGAATCTTAAAAACGTATTGGCCGAAGCTGGAATGACCTTTGAAAACGTGTTGAAAGCTTCTGTTTTTGTATCGGATATGAATAATTATAGTCGGATTAATGCAGTATATGCAGAGTACTTTAATGAAGACACCGCACCCGCAAGAGAATTGGTAGAAGTAGCGAACTTACCTAAGTTTGTTAATATTGAAATTTCTGTAATTGCTGCATAATCATTCTAAGGCCGCAGCGAAACGAAGTTGAGCTGTTTCAGCGACGTATATTCGATCATTGATCGGATAAAGCTCAGCGAATAAATAAATTAGACCTAAGTATTAAAGAAAGATTTTAGACATGGAAGAACGTAAACAAATCTTATCCTGTATTCAGCCCACTGGCAACATGCATTTTGGAAATTATTTTGGAGCGGTACAGAACTGGGTTAAGCTTCAAACTGAATACAACTGCTATTATGGTATCGTTGATTATCATGCGATGACAATGCCATATAACCCAAAGAAGTTACGCGAAAATGTCTGGGATCTAATCATCAATTTGATGGCTGCGGGGATCCGACCAGAAAACTTATTCGTACAATCACTCATCCCTGAACATGCGGAGCTAAACTGGATTTTCAACTGCTTCAGTTCACATGGGCAATTGACGCGTATGACGCAGTTTAAGGATAAGAGCCAGCAGAGTAAAGAATCAAGCGATAACTTTATTTCAACAGGACTGCTGACTTACCCTGTCCTGCAAGCAGCTGATATTTTAATCTATCAGGCAGACTACGTGCCCGTTGGCAAGGATCAAATTCAGCATTTAGAGCTTTCACGTAATATCGCTCAGCGATTTAATAATCAGGTAGGAAAGGAATACTTTATTATGCCAGAGGCACTACTTACGGAAATCCCGAAAGTTATGTCTACTGCTGATCCTACCCGTAAAATGAGTAAGAGTGCCGGAGAAAAACATTACATCAATGTTTTTGCAGAAGAAGCTCGAATTCGTAAACAAGTTCGTTCGGCAGTGACAGATACTGGAGATACTCCAGAAGGCGAAATGAGTGCCGGTGTCCATAATCTGTTTAGCTTACTAAGAGCCTGTGACAAACATGAGATTCATGATTCACTTATGGGGGAATACGAAAAAGGTAGTCTTCGATATTCAGAGCTTAAAGATGCTGTCGCAGATGCCCTGGTAAGCATTAGCACAAGATTACGTGAAAATAAGGAAGTATTACTCAAGGATAAAAAGACTGTTAAGGAGCAAATTAAAGCCTCCTCCGCAGAGATTCGGAAACGAGCACAACAAACGATCCGCGAAGTAAAAGACCTTACCGGTTTACTCAATGTAAAATTTTAACTTCTAACTTAACCAACTATGAAAATCATTTGCATAGGCCGTAATTACGCTGATCACGCAAAAGAACTTAATAATGCAGTGCCTACGAAGCCCTTGGTGTTTATGAAACCACCTTCGGCACTTTTGGTAAATAATAAACCCTTTTACTATCCGGAGTTTTCAAAAGATATACATTACGAACTAGAGGTAGTACTTAAGATTGCGAGAAATGGTCGCCATGTTCAGCCAGAGTTTGCACACAAGTATTATAATAAAGTGGCTTTGGGTATTGACTTTACCGCTCGGGATCTCCAGCAGAAATGTAAAGAAAAAGGGCACCCCTGGGAGATCGCAAAAGGATTCGATGGCTCCGCAGTTTTAAGTGAGTTTGTTTCGATCAAAGATTTGGAAGATAAAGAAGCTATTGAGTTTCGCCTGAGTAAAAATGGAGAAGACGTTCAAAAAGGAAATACCAAGGATTTAATCTTTTCTTTTGATTATATCATTACCTATGTATCTCAGTTTTTCAAACTACAACAAGGAGATTTAATCTATACAGGTACGCCGGCAGGTGTTGGACCTGTCCAGGTTGGCGACAAGTTAGAGGGCTTCTTAACAACAAAAAAGGAAGAGATTAAAATGTTGAAGTGTAACATTAAATAAGCATTTCGTAAAATGAGATGACTTTTCCTTAAAGCAATTTAAGGTACCCATTTACATTTCCTGATAGTTTTCCTATTTTTGCAGCGAAATTTAAAAGCCTTTATATAAAATAACACACCATAAATCATTTCAATGGCCTACTTATTCACATCAGAATCTGTTTCTGAAGGACATCCGGACAAAGTTGCAGATCAAATATCAGATGCAATTCTGGATGCATTTTTAACACAAGACCCTAGCTCAAAAGTAGCTTGCGAGACCCTTGTTACAACTGGACTTGCTGTAGTAAGCGGCGAAGTACGTTCTAATGCATACGTTGATGTACAAACTACTGTACGTGAAGTAATCAAACGTATTGGCTACACTAAATCAGAGTATCAGTTTGATGCAGATTCTTGTGGCGTTATCTCTGCCATTCATGAGCAATCAGCTGATATTGCTCAAGGTGTAGATGTTGGTAAAAAAGAAGACGAGCAAGGAGCTGGTGACCAAGGCATGATGTTCGGTTATGCTACTGATGAAACTAAAAGCTATATGCCATTACCTCTTGAGATTTCGCATCTCTTGCTTCAGGAATTGGCAGCGATCCGTAAAGCCGGGAGACAGATGAAATATCTTCGTCCGGATTCTAAATCGCAGGTAACCATCGAATATAGCGATGAGCATAAGCCTTTACGTGTAGAGACTATCGTTGTCTCTACTCAGCATGATGACTTTGACAAAGAGAAAAAGATGCTGGCTACGATCAAAAAAGATGTAAAAGAGATTTTGATCCCACGTGTTCTTAAAAAACTACCAGCTGTTGCAAGAAAATTATTTGATACGAAGTACACCCTACATGTTAATCCAACCGGAAAATTTGTAATCGGTGGACCTCATGGTGATACTGGATTAACCGGACGTAAAATCATCGTTGATACTTACGGTGGTAAAGGTGCTCACGGTGGAGGAGCTTTCTCTGGAAAAGATTCTTCTAAGGTGGATCGCTCAGCAGCTTATGCAACTCGACACATGGCCAAGAATGTTGTCGCAGCTGGTCTTGCTAAGCAATGCCTGGTACAGGTAGCATATGCAATCGGTGTAGCTAAACCAGTTGGTCTTTATGTAAATACCTACGGAACTTGTAAAGTCGAAGGTTTAACAGATGGCGCAATTGCTAAGAAACTGGATAAACTATTTGATCTTCGTCCTGCGGCAATCGTAAAACGTTTTGGGCTTACTAACCCGATTTTTTCTGAAACTGCTGCTTATGGTCACATGGGTCGTAAGCCAGGGAAAAAGACAGTCATGATTGGCCAAAATGGTAAATCTAAGAAAACTACTGTCGAGACTTTTACCTGGGAAAAGCTTGATATGGTCGATGCAATAAAGAAAGATTTTAAACTATAGTAGAGCCTCCTCTACAAGATGGAAAGCCCTTTGATTCTTTATGATTCAAAGGGCTTTCGTCTTTGATCAACAATCCTTAAGTATATTCTGCTCCTGCTTCAAATGCAGCGTCTGTAACATATTGAGAAGTATTAATTTTGATTTTCATTTATCTCCCGTATTTTCGGGTAAAATTTATCATCATGCCTAAGTACTATTTAATCCTTATTCTCGCAGTGATCTCTTTTAGCACTTGTAACCGCAAGACTGTACCTCCTGTTGGGAATGTTAATTCTGCGCTGGAAGCTAAAGCAAATGAACTTGCTCATCGATACATTATTACAGATGGTCACATTGATCTCCCTTACCGTTTAAGAGTGAGCAACTTTAAGCTTACAAAAGAATACATGGGGATTCCGATAAAATCAGACAAAGGAGATTTTGATTGGGAACGTGCCCGGGAAGGTGGTTTAGATGCGCCCTTTATGTCAATCTATATTCCGGCTTCGTATCAGCAGGATGGAGGTGCTAAAGCATTAGCAGACTCCCTCATTGATATGGTCCAGGCTATTATTCGTAATAATCCAGATAACTTCGCAAATGGAAATACCACCGAAGATGTTCGACAAGCTTTTGAACGCGGTAAAGTTGCTTTACCAATGGGAATGGAAAATGGTGCTCCAATCGAAAATGACCTGAGCAACATTGCCTACTTTCATAAAAAAGGTATCCGATATATTACGTTGACACATTCGAAAGACAATCAGATTTGTGATAGCAGCTATGATACTACAGGTACCTGGGGAGGATTGAGTCCTTTCGGCAGAAAGGTAGTTGAACAAATGAATCGTGTAGGAATAATGATTGATATTTCGCATGTTTCTGACAAGACATTCTACCAGGTGATGGACTTGACTAAGACACCTTGCATTGCTTCGCATTCCTCTGTTAGAAAATTTACGCCGGGATTTGAACGAAACATGAATGATGACATGATCATTCGCCTGGCAGAAAACGGTGGCGTGATTCAAATAAATTTCGGCTCTACTTTCCTTGACGGAAATCTAAGAACACAAAGAGAAGCGCTTCGCAAAAAAACCAGAGAAATGGTTAAAGATGCAGGACTCGAATGGGGATCGGAAGAAGCTGATGAAATGCTTGCAAAGTATAAAAAAGAAAACCCCACATTATTCTATGCTGATGTAGAATTAGTCGCTGATCATATTGACCATGTGGTTCAACTAGTGGGAGTTGATCACGTTGGATTCGGTTCAGATTATGATGGTGTAGGAGATTCTCTTCCTATGGGACTTAAGGATGTATCAGATTATCCTAATTTGATTTATGCTCTGCTTAAACGAGGATATTCTGACGAAGACATTGCTAAAATTTGTTATAAAAATGTATTCCGGGTTTGGGAAGCGGTAGAGACGCATGCTAAAAAATTACAAAAAGCAAAAAGCTCACCTGGGCGTCCTGGTATTCCAACATCAAAAGACTAATAAAACATAAATATCAACTTATGATTGATACGATTATTTTCGACCTTGGCGGGGTACTCATTGATTGGAATCCAAGACATCTTTATCGTAAGATCTTTGACGATGAAGCTAAGATGGAACACTTCCTAAAGGACATCACCACTTCTGACTGGAATGAAGAACAAGATGCTGGCAGACCGGTAGCTGAAGCGACTGAGATATTAGTCAACCAACATCCTGAGTATAAAAAAGAGATCGAAGCATTTTATGGTCGCTGGCCGGAAATGCTTGGTGGTCCAATCCAAGGTACTGTAGATATTTTCAAAGCATTAAAAGATGCGGGTACTCACAAGATCGTTGCCTTGACGAATTGGTCAGCGGAGACGTTCCCGGTAGCTCAAGAACGTTATGAGTTCTTAACATGGTTTGAAGGCATTTTAGTCTCTGGTGAAGAAAAGCTCAAAAAACCAGATCATAAAATTTACCACCTAATCCTTGACCGTTATGGAATCAAAGCGGAAAACGCTGTCTTTATAGATGACAACCTTCGTAACATCAAAGCGTCTATTGAGTGTGGCTTACATGGTATTCATTTTGAATCGCCGGAGCAACTGAAGAAGTCTTTGCTGGAATATGGCATTGAATTGTAGCAAGAATCCTTAAGCTCTACCCCATAAATAAAAAGCCAGCCCCATGCAACATTTCTAAAAAGAGTCCCTCTTTAAGTATAAATCCATTATTGTAAAATATATTTTATGAGAAGATTTATACTTGTTGCCCTTACCTATTCATTTTGTATTGTAAATATACTTGCTCAAAACTTCGAAGATTTTGACATTATTCTTCAGGTCAAAACTACACCGCTTAAAGATCAACAATCTTCCGGGACTTGTTGGAGCTTTGCGACTACATCATTTCTTGAAACAGAAGCACTACGATTAGGCAAGGATTCAATTTCTATTTCCCCTATTTATTTTGTCCATCCAACTTATTTGGCAAAAGCCGAAAAATTCATCGAAAGTGAAGGGAAAAGCTACTTTGATGCTGGTGATTTAACATTCAGCGTACTTGATGCATACAAAAATTATGGTGCCATCCCTGAGTCAGTATATTCAGGAGTAATTGAAGGAGACTGGCAACATGACCATTTGGAAATGGATAATTTACTCTATACAATGGTTGAATCAATTGGCAAATCCGGATATGGTAGGATTAAACCTTTTAGCTGGAGGAAATCCATTGATGGAGTATTAAAATCTTATTTAGGAAGTCCGCCAGCTACTTTTATCTATAAAAATAAGCTTTACTCACCACAGTCTTTTGCAAAAGAGTACATTGGTATAAATCCAGATGAGTATATTGAAATTACGAGTTATTCGAATAACGACTACTATGAAATGTTTACCTTAAACATACCGGCAAATTGGAATAAAAATAAATACTTAAACCTTCCACTTAAAGACTTCGAAAAAGTAATTGACTACGCGTTAAGTAATGGTTTTAGTTTAGCATGGGATGGTGATGCTACAGAACCTCACTTTGATTTTGAGACTGGGATTGCAAAGTTGAGCCCTGATAAAGAATCAGGAATTATCACCCAAGAATTAAGACAGTCCACATTCAATGACGGGTCTACAACAGATGATCACAATATGCATATAATTGGAAAAGCAAAAGATAAAAACAATAAGATATACTACTTATTAAAAAACTCAGAAGGAGATAACAAAATGAATGGCTATATTTTTATGTCTCGCAATGCTCTTCTTTTAAAAACCATTTCTCTTTTAATTCACA
>JAHDHW010000005.1:25892-91902 GCA_020631105.1 Saprospiraceae bacterium
AGAATATCTTTATTTCCCTTGTTTCACTACTCGTCGAGCTAAAGAACCCTCTTCGCTATTGAGTTGTACGAAGTACACACCCGCTGCTATATCACCGGGACGAATGCTCACATTTTCCTGGCCGCTAATATTGACTTCTTTGCTGTAGATAACCTTACCTTCTATGTTTAACAATTGTATTTGAAGCGCCGTAGGCGCGTTAGTGTCAAAGCTTAATGTAAGTACCTCAGAGAAAGGAATAGGACTTATGTCAAAAGCATCCAGCGTAGCTATATTTTCAACATCCACTGTTCCTACGAAATCTGCAGAAGTGAATAAACATCCACTAGCATTAGTAACTTCAAGGGTATAAGTACCAGACTCTGTTATATCAATCGAATTGGTATTCGCATCTGCGACTGGATCACCATTTAAATACCATTGGTAAGACGCATACCCTTCAGGGCCGGTAAGTACATCTCCCACCTGCTCAATATCAATTGAAACTGCAGCATCCGTAGTAATTTTATAAATACGCCCTTGGCTCAAGCGAGCAACATAAAGCTCTCCGTTCATATCTTCCCCAAAAGTACTGATATCATAACCTGGAAAACTTCCAACCTCCTGATCATTCCAACCTCCATTACCATCAGGATTGATTGACCAAAACCGTCCCGAACAATAATCCGCATAAATATAATGGCCAATTAGATCCGGGTATGCACAACCTCGATATACAAAGCCTCCTGTTACCGAACAGTGCGTAAAGCCACTATGATTATAATCCAGAACAGGGCCTTGATACTCTGATGCACTAGCACAACCATTGGTATTAAAAGCTGCATCTCCCTCATAACATCGCCAACCATAATTAAATCCTCCACCGCTATTAGCGGGTTCCATATCAATCTCTTCCCATTGGCCTTGTCCAACATCTCCCATCCACAAATCCCCCGTCTCTCGATCAAAGCTATATCGCCAAGGATTACGCAAACCTATAGCCCATATCTCATCCAATACATCAGCATTACCAACAAAAGGATTATCTGCAGGAATTGAGTATGGTGTACCGTTGTCTACATCAATCCGGAGCATCTTACCTAAAAGGTTTTGAGGATTTTGTGCGCGATTACCAGGGTCGCCTCCGTCGCCTCCGTCACCAGAACCAATGTACAAATAACCATCAGGCCCAAAAGCTAAATCTCCTGCATTATGGTTCCAGTAAGGTTGAGCGATCTCCATAATGAGGACTTCACTATTAGGGTCTGCTACGTTAGGATCAGTGCTGCTTACCGAAAACCTGGAAACACGAGTATCGCCATTATTATCAGTGTAGTTGACAAAGAAGTAACCATTATTTGCATAATCAGGGTGGAACTCCAGACCTAATAATCCACGTTCGTTTGGACTGGCATTGACATCGCTTGTTATGTTTAGAAATAACGTTGATTGTACGTTTCCGGCACCATCAATTATTTTGATTCTCCCTGCACGCTCCACAATAAAAAGTCTTTCATCTCCTGCATTGACAATATCAACAGGATTTGAAAAACCTGAAGCGAACTGCTCTAAATCGATATCCTGAGCATTTAATAGAGTGGTCAGACAGCATAGTACAAGAATAGTATACAATGATTTCATGATAATTATATTTATTTTGGATAGCTTGACAAGGCCATCAAACTGATTACGATATTAACAATTATAAATTTACGGAACTATTCCAACTTACATTGCCCAAATTCATTGAAATGGTAGAAGTCTAACAAAGAAAACTACACATAGTTATCGCTTTGACTAATTTGGGGTAAAACATTAATCTGATTTCTTCTTCATAAAGTTCAAATTTCCTCTAAACCAATCCTTCTATCTCCTGTTATACTCCAAAATATCCAAAGAATGTCAAAAGCTGTAGTCATTGGAGCCGGGATCGCAGGAATAGCAAGTGCTTTGCGCCTATGCAAAAAGGGGTATGATGTCACAGTCTTTGAGTCAAACCCTTATCCCGGAGGTAAGCTTCACGCCTTCAAAACAGATGAAGGGTACAGATTTGATGCAGGCCCTTCTCTTTTTACGATGCCCTGGTTAGTGGATGAACTATTCGAGTTATTTGAGCTTGATCCGAAGGATCATTTTCATTACATGGATAAAGAAGTGCTGTGCAATTACTTCTGGGAAGATGGTTCCAGGTTCTCGGTAAAGGCAGATCGTCAACAGTTTGCAAAGGAAGCGGCACAAGAGTTCAAAACATCTGAAAACAAACTACTGGACTACCTGCAAAATGCTCAAAAAAAATATGATTTAACAGCCTCCTTATTCTTAGAAAAATCACTGCACAAAGTCAGTACTTATCTTTCTGCAGATACGATCAAAGCGATTCTTTCTCTTTCCAAATTATCGATCAATAATACATTGAACGAAGTGAATGAGCGATACTTTGAGGACCCGCGACTTGTTCAATTATTTAATCGCTATGCTACTTACAATGGCTCTTCTCCTTATAAGACGCCGGGCATCATGTCAATGATCCCACACCTGGAAATGGGCCAGGGGACGTATTTCCCTAAGAAAGGAATGCATGACATTACCATGAGTTTGTATCGTCTTGCCGTAGCTCAGGGAATAAACTTCAAATTCAACGAAAGGGTTACCTCAATAGAACATGAACAAGGAATAGCCCTGGGTATTCTGACAGAAAAACAATCCTTTGAAGCGGACTTAGTCGTCTCCAACATGGATATATTTTCAACCTATGATCGTTTACTTGAGAACGTCAAGCAACCTAAACGAATCTTACAGCAAGAACGCAGTAGTTCTGCACTTATATTTTATTGGGGCATTAATCGAACTTTCCCGGAGCTCGACTTGCATAACATCCTGTTCAGCCGCGATTACCAAAAAGAGTTTGACCATATCTTTAATCAACGTTCGATCCATGAGGATCCTACTATTTATATAAACATCAGTTCGAAAGATCGACCAGAGGACGCACCTCCCGGAAAAGAAAACTGGTTTGTGATGATTAATACTCCAGGGGACTACGGCCAGGATTGGAAACAACTTCAAGAAGAAGTTAAACAACATGTCATCCACAAAATTAACAGAATACTTCAAGTAGATATCCGACAACATATTGAAGTAGAAGAAACCTTAAATCCGGTAGGTATTGCAAGAAGGACGAGTTCCCATCGCGGAGCATTATACGGCGCTTCGAGCAATTCCAAGTTCTCTGCATTCCTCCGTCATTCTAATTTTTCGCGACAGATTAAAAATTTATACTTCTGTGGAGGTTCTGTACACCCGGGTGGTGGCATTCCGTTGTGTTTGTTATCTGCGAAAATTGTCAATGATTTAATCCCTGCAGCATGAGTCAAATTTTACATTTAAATCCAACTATTCTTACTCGGCAAAAAGTCGCCATTTTTTTGGTCTGGCTTTTTCACTTGTCTGGAATGATTGGTATTTCTATTGGTTTTGAAGATTGGTTCGTTTCCAAAACACCGATAAATTTATCATTAGTTTTTGCCCTTGTCGTTTTGTGCTTCCCAAAGCTTGACCGACAGTTCTGGATTGCTTTTACTGTTTTCTTCCTAGGAGGGATGATTGTAGAATGGTTAGGCGTGCATTCAGGTTTTTTATTTGGAGGCTATAGCTATGGCGACAACCTGGGGCCAAAAGTATTTGGCGTTCCATGGTTTATTGGATTAAACTGGGCATTATTAACGATCTTAAGCGGAGTTATCGCCAGTCATTTGTTTAGAAAAAAATGGTTACGTATTCTAAGCGGTGCAGCATTGATGGTTTTCTTGGACTTTTTTTTAGAATATTCTGCTCCACGTTTCGATTATTGGACTTTTGACAATGGTTTGGCACCATTGCAGAATTATGTCGCATGGTTTGGTATTTCAGTATTATTCCATTTTATTTATCAGCGTGTTGAGATAGTAGGGGACACAAAATTATCTTATCATCTCTACGCAGCACAACTTGTATTTTTTATCTGGTTCTATGGATTCTATCAATTATAATTATGCGATTATTGGTGCTGGCTGCGCTGGCATGCATCTGGCATTAGCTATGATGGAGGATTCCTTTTTTGAGCAGCAGCAAATACTTGTTCTAGAAAAGGACAGCAAATCCATTAACGACCGAACCTGGTGTTTTTGGGAAGAAGGATCAGGTAAATGGGATGGTCTCATTGACCATGCATGGAGCAAAGGAAAGTTTTATAGTTCCACTGCAGATGAAACACTAAGCCTAAAAGGCTATCGATACAAGAAATTAAAATCTATCGATTTTTATAATTACGCCAAAGAAAAAATAAATGCGGCTCCTAATTTCCATTGGGTTAAGGATGATATCCAAATGGTAAATTCCAATGGTAAAACAAGTATTCTAGGACAAACGCAAAGCTATATTGTCGATCATATATTTGATAGCCGTATCCATCCTGACTTCTACCAAAGCAAGGATAAATTCACTCGCATTTTACAACATTTCAAAGGGTGGATTATCGAGACAGAAACCGATTTCTTTGACCCGGAAGAATTCATCATCATGGACTTCCGGCTCAAATATAAAGACAGCACCAGTTTTAGCTATGTCCTTCCAACCTCCCCTCGCAGAGCGCTGGTAGAGTTCACCTTATTCACTAAAGAACTCATTGAGGACAAAGACTATGACGAAGTCATCAAATCTTATCTATCTGACATTCTCCAACTGGAAAAATATAAAGTAGTTGAAATCGAAAAAGGAGTAATTCCTATGAGTGATTTTCCTTTTCATGCCCGACATGAAGCACACCTTACTAAGATTGGAACAGCTGGAAGTTGGGTACGGCCATCAACCGGGTATTCCTTCAAAAACTCTGAAAAATATAGCCAAAGAATAATCAAAAACCTTAAAGCGGGACGTAAACCATCCTCAGGAATTGCCAGGAATCGATTCCGGCATTATGACAAACTACTACTCAAAATTCTAAAGGATCGCAACGAATTGGGTGAAGAGTTGTTTACTTCAATGTTCGAGCGTAACTCAACCAGGCAAATTTTTAAATTCCTGGATGAGGATACCAATTTATTAGAAGATGCAAGAATCATGTCTTCTTTTCGAGCGGCTCCTTTTTTGGAAGCACTTTACAAACAAGTGTTCACCTGACTTTATAACTATGGCGGATCAATCATCATTGCTCTTTAAGGACTTCACTAATGTTGTTTCTGAATGTCCCGCCTGCTCCCAAAAAGCGTTCATTGACCTTATCGATACAAAAGTTCAGATGCACCCGTCCGAAGCCAGGTTTCGCTTTCAACAGTGTACAGGTTGCCAACTTGTCTTCCTTAATCCTAGGGTTCCAGTCCATCAACTCAAAGCTTATTACACCGACTACTATCTTCCGTATCGAGGTCCACACGCCTGGGGGAAATTTGCATCCTTCGTTGAAGGCAGTCAAAAAAAACTGGACCTTAAAAGAGCAAAAGTCATTAATGCTGTTCATCCTCTAAACGAAAAGACTACGGTTCTGGATATCGGATGCGGTAAGCCGACATTCCTCAAAGCATGTCTACAAAAGTATAAGACTAAATCTATTGGTCTGGACTTTACAAACACGGGATGGAAAGACACCCCGGATATTTACAAAGGAATAGATTTATTCGTAGGTGAGGTCAAAGACCTTAGCGCTGATCATCGTCCCTCAGTCATTACCATGTGGCATTACCTTGAGCATGACTACGCTCCGCTCGAAACCTTAAGTACGCTTCGCCAGCTCGCTACACCGGGCACTACCCTGGTAATTGAAGTTCCTAATTATGATTCCGAGAGCAGGCGCAAATTCGGAGCGCATTGGGCGGGTTATCATACTCCCCGGCATACTTTTTTGTTCTCTCCGGATAACATTCGACCATTACTTCAACGTGCCGGTTGGAAGGTTCAGGAAGTTCGTTCGCAAGGTACTTTAGATCCTTATCTTTTGTACTGGATGAGTAAAATGGAAAAAGAAGGGATCGACTGGAGTACATCTATGCAGGATCGATTTTATAAATTCGTCTGGAACAAACTCCGTTTCGAATGGCAACACCTCAACAAAAAAAACAGATCGCTCGGCATCATGCTGGCGATAGCTAAAGCTAACTAAGTTCATCTGCGAATACCTGAAACCGTGCAAATAGTTCTTCCTTATACCAATCTAGCGCCTTAGTCATTTGAATCGCTTTTGCATGCTCCTTCCCTTTGTAAGCAAAATCAAAAAGTGACTGTTTATTTTCCCAAAGGCTAAAAGTAGCCATCTGAACGATCGGCACCTCTCCCACTCCTTTCGTGTAAATCAAGCCGGGGGCATTGGCTAAGTGTTTCTGCGATGTAGGCACATAGGACCAAAACTTCCAGAGCTTTGAAAGACGAATTGTTGCTCTGGTGATTACCGCTAATTGTTTTTCCTTTCCATCTAATTCACTACTGGAAACAAATGGATTACTTCCGGACCACGCTCCCTTTGCAATGATATTGCGCATATACAGCGTTCGCATTTTTGAAGTTCGATTACGATAGCTGATTGCAAGTTCCGCATTATCAAAAAAACGACGCGCAGCAGTTTCATTCTCCCAAACTTGCAGTAAGCAATAGGTCGACCAATCCGGCAATGGATTAAACCCAAATCCTTTCCCACTTCCCATAAGTTTGTAAAACACTAAACCCGGAACATCTGCAAGTCCTTTATGCGCAAACTGCATCATCCCAAAAGCCCAGACTTTGTTCCAAAAGCCTTCGTAATGAAAAAATGTAATGGTAGTAATCTGTTGCGACATAAGTTTCACTAGTATTCATCCAGTCAACAGCAAGATGCTAAAAAAGTTATACGATAAAAAGAAAAGCCTGAATCCGTCTTTAGTATTTGACGGATTCAGGCTATTCAATTATTTACCAGAAAAACATTCTTATTCTTTTAGCAAGGTCCCTTGCCATTTACCAAGCGTATATAAATATGCGCCCGCTGCAAAAGCAGAGAGGTCTAGTTCAATTACATTTTGTCCAGCCTCAAGTTCAACAGCTTTTTGGTATATCTCTTTACCTTGTAGGTCAAATATTTTTAATTCCATTCGCTGAGCTCGCTCCTCCCCTAAGGTCGTTGCTTCGTCTAAGAAAACGGTCAACCGCGTCTGGTCCAGGAATGGATTTGGAGCCACTTCAAGCGCACTATTGTCTTCCGCTAAATCAAATTCAAGACTTAAACGATATGCACTACCAAATTCATCATAAGAGAAGCCAGGTATGGTATTCCCCATGGATAAGCCTTTCCACCAATCCTTCGTTTGGGGTCGTAGTCTAAGGTAGAAAAAGTAATCTTCAAGGGCTCTACCCTCTTTGGCGTACCAGGCAAAGTTAAGTACCGTATTGTTTCGAAAAGCAACATCCGGAGCAGAGTGACTTCCCGGCATTACCGCATCAATACTAAGGTAATGCGGATCGATCCAAAAGCTTCCTTCGAATGCAGATAACTCGGCAGCTTGTCTAACATGGACACGAAGTAAGATATCATCCGAATGGCTTTCCTCTATCTCTAAGCTGAGTTGACTTTCTCCTTCTGGATTTGTCAAATTATTTGGATTTGCACTTAAGTTTACATCTCCTACTTTAATCGCAACAAAGTCTTCGTTCAACTTATCCTCGGACACATTACTCAGGGTAATAGACTCCGGGAAGTTTTCGCTCAGCGGATCGGTAGGATCAGCGAATGAATAAAATTCCGGGATAAACCGCCAGGAGGTATTATTCGGAAAAGTATCTACATTTTGTAAAATCACCTGCCTTAAACGTATGAGGTCAAAAGTAGAAACCGTACCATTAGCATCAATATCTGCTGCAATTATTTTGTATGGAGAATCAAGGGGCTGAACAAAAAGAATGTGTTGCATGATCTGAAACTGATCAAAAGTCGACACTCCATTTGAGTAGTTAATATCCTTTATTGGGGTAATGGTATAATCACTCAAGGGTGTCTCATCCGGATAAATATACGTTCCATTATCCTGAGTGACCTGCACGGAGTGATTCTCTTCAAGTACCTCTACTAAAGCTACCGTCTGGCCATTCTCCTTAGCTATCGTACCTCCAACATTTATATTTGCAAGTGGAATGAGTATGCTAATCAATTCGCAAGAAACATCCATTCCACATTCGTTACTTACTTCAAGACAAACGTTATAGTCTCCCGAAGCTGGAAAGGTATGTGTCGGATTTTCTAAAGCACTGGTCGTCCCATCACCAAAATCCCAATGATAAGTTTCCCCTCCAGTTGCCGCTGATGAAAAATCGACTACTGCATCAACATCCAGATAACTAAATTCTGAAACTGGAAATACTCCTTCATTTTCAATAAAAAAGACTTCTTCGCTTATACAGCCCATCGCATCGGTTAATGACAAAAAGTATATTCCTCCTGCTATGTTATCAATGGATGGTGAATTTGTAGGACCGTCACCAATATCAAAGGTATAAGGTGGCACACCTCCACTGGCTTCGAACAGGACAGCACCATTTGCCAAACCGCAAGTAGCCGTTAGTGTTTCCAATACTACTGCGCTTGCCGCACCGCTCTGTGTCAGGATTGCTTCGGCAATATCTTCACAGCCATTAGCATCCGTCACTGTAATGGTATACTCTCCGGCAGGTAATCCTGAAAAAACATTATCAAAGCTTGCTCCAGATCCTATGTCATAAGTGTATGGTGCTTGCCCTCCAACTGCCGTAATAGTAAGGCTTCCATTTATTTCATTACAATTGGCATCGCTAGTCATGACGGATTCAATTTCTACAAGAGCACTATTGACTATGGTAATATCTGTTGTTGCTGTACACCCGTTGACATCGCTGACTTCTATCGAATAATCTCCTGCTGGTAGTTCATTATATTGTAATTGGCTACTGGGCCCGGTCCCTATATCAATAGTAAACGGAGCAGTACCATTCGTCAGTACTACCTCAAATCCGCCATTATGTAAGCCACAATTCGCGGTGTTTACATTTTGAACACTTACGCTCAAATCACAAATAATATCAGCCGTTACCGCTTTACAAAAACTAAAGGCTGAAGTGTTACCTGTGATATCAGTTGCTGTTGTAGTTACCTTATTAGTATCCACTAAGGTTATACCATTGACAAAAGGTGCTTCTAACACCCAAACACTATCAGTCGTAACTGCTGCCCCCAAATATATTTTACCCTGACAAGGGCCAATCGCACAATCACCATCAGCGGCAATATAAACTTCAATGATATCAGCAGAGTCCGCTCTTCCAGAGATATAATTAGTAGATGCACTGTCAATTACCGGAGTATTTGGTATCAGATTAGCCGAACCACTCAAGCCAATCGCAATTGAATCATTACAATAAAAACTATTCTGACTGATTGTATTATACCAGCCGCCGCTAGTAATACGAAGTCCTTGTTCGTGATAAGCAATAACATTATTTTTCACCTGATTATGATCTCCTCCGTTAGCGATTATGATCCCACATAACTCATTACTCGCTGATATACTTTCGCTGACATTCGTCCCTAGGTAATTTCCTTCGATAACTCCATAGCTACTTCCTAATTTGTACACAATACCACAGCCATTCCAAGGTCCTGTTCCCGGTGCATCCGGAAAGAAGTCTTGTTCATAACCATTATCATAGAGTACATTACCTTTGTTGACTGCTCCAACAATCACATGGTCTGCTGCGGTCACATCGATCCCATCATCCGGAAAGTTTCTGATCTCTAATCCATAGACCTCACAATAATCTCCCCTTACCCAGACCGCATTATAAGGACCAGTCCAATCTGTCTGACTTCCGTCTAATCTAATCTTTGGGCTATAGTCTTCATCCTCTCCAAATCCAGCTTGGGTCGTAGCATCCAGTATGGTTCCCTCATCCGTCAGAGCAGGAAGTGCCTGATCGTTATCTTCACCAACGAAAATAGTATGTACGCCATCACCTGGAATCGCAAATCGAATAGTATTTGCTCCTGGAGTCTCGTTAGCGCATTCTATCGCTGCTCTTAAGGATCCTTGCCCAACATCATTAGTATTAGTGACATAAATATCACCGTTTTCGTCCGTACAGGCAGATACTCCGGTGACCACCATACACTCTGCATAAGCTGAAGTATTTTGCAAAAGATTAGTAGCTGTAGCAGTGACGATATCGCCCGAATTTAAAACTGTATTATTTACAAAAGGCCCATCTAACTGCCATGTTCCGTTTTCAACTACAGTAGACCCGAGATAAATACTTCCCTGACACACGGCTTCCGCACAAGTTGAATTATCAGATATATAAACTTCAATTACATTACCATTGGTCCCTGTTCCCGCAACTAGATTTGTAGTTGTAGTACTAACGACAGGAGGTAGAACTCCTGCATTAGCCCCAGGTTCAAGGTAAATACCAATAGTATCATTACAAATCAATTCGTTTTGCTGAAGTTTTATGGAGCTCGCCGTACTACCAATATATATTCCGGCAGCATTATCTCTTATGACATTAGGAACTTGTCCTCCAATAGTATTTTGTGCTACCGTGCTTCGGACAATGATTCCGCAGTATTCATTATTTTCAATGACATTACCATCTATCTGATTATTATCACTCCCTGAGCGAATAACAATTCCACAGCCGTTCCAGGGGCCTGTCCCTGGTGCTCCCGGGAAAAAGTCTTGTTCATAACCATTATCATGGATATAGTTTGCTCGGATGATACCATTATCAGAGCCTCTAAAGTCGATACCATCATCCGGGAAGTTCCTGATCTCTAATCCATAGATTTCACAAACATCTCCTTGTACATATAATGCGTTAATAGGATTAAACCAGGTCCCTTCACTACCATCTAGAATGATCACGGGAACCCCTTGATAACCAGCTTGTGTACGTGCATCAATACTCGTACTATCATCGATCAATATTGGTAAAGAAAAATTACTTGTAGAACCAACGTTTATTATATGTGGTCCCGCGCCAGGGATATCAAAGACGATCTCGTTTGGCCCTGAAAGTGCGTTTGCACAATTAATAGCTTCCCTAAAGGATCCACTTCCTTCATCATTAGTATTATTTACTGTGATTGTATTACCTACTATTACACAGTTTTGGCTAAGCCCTAGCGTAAAAAAGCTAAAAAGGCATATCCAGAGGGATAAAAGGTGTTGTATTTTTTTCATTATAAATCTTTAAAACAAGAAATATCCATACATGACATGATGAACCATATCAACTTGTATAGAGATAATTTCAATAATGTTTTAGAGTAATTGCTAAAGAGTGTGTGGATTATTCAGGCTGGAGTTGTAGATATACAACCACATGGAGTGTTCTATGTCAAAAATACGAAACATTTATTAAATCTAATCATAATATACCTTATTAGTCGCCAATCAACCGATAATTAAGGAGTCTTAAAGGTATGATTTTCACATCGCTATGGCATAATATTTTAACAGATACGACATTTTCTATTTTTTCACTAGCCTAAAGCTGGTATTTTCCCGCCAGGCCTATCATTGATCCGCAAAAGATTGTATATTTGCGATCTAGTTATCCAACCTGATTAAAATAATGTTGAGTGCATAAAATGTTAAATTTTAGGCCTTCAATACTCCCAAAACCGACCATTATCCCTCCATTATTTGGAAAAATTACCTCATGATTGGTATTGCCCCAGTCTATTAGCTTTTATGCTTATTTGAAGAGACTGATATGTTTTAATATACATATTCTTGGTTTCGTATTTGCAGGTAATAATAATGACAAAACACTAGTGAATAAATACCGTTGATGAAGTCCCTGAACCTTTATTTCTTTCTACTAATTCTTGTGATTGGAGGGTCATGCCCTTTTCAAAACAATGAGGTGTTCTCTAAGAGTTTATCTGGACACCTATTTGCCATGAGTTGTCCTAATACATGTCAGCTTACAGATTCTCTGGCATTAGTCGCCTTATATAATTCTACAAATGGTCCAACCTGGACGAATACCTGGAACCTCAGCACACCTGTATGCTCCTGGACAGGGGTTACTTTAGATAATAATGGTTTCGTCAATGTGCTCAATCTTAATGCAAATAACTTAGGAGGCACCCTACCCAACGAAGTTGGAGATTTTAGTCGTCTAGAAAGTATTCGGGTAGATAATAATAACATCGGTGGATCAATCCCTAATAGCATAGGTAACTTATCTTTACTAGAAATAGCCTTTCTCGACAACAACAACTTTACCGGAAGTATTCCTGAGACGATGGGCAACCTTAGTAATCTAATAACTGTCTTCTTAGATAATAATGAACTTAGTGGAACGCTCCCTGCCACTTTCAACAATCTGACTGGTTTAACCGAACTCCATATTAATAGCAATAATATTGATAGTCTACCGGACTTAAGCGGTATGACTGCTCTGCAAATTCAAAATAAACGGTTTAGGATTAAGGACAACGAATTGACTTTTGATGATATCATAGTACAAGGTCCTTCTGCCGTCAATATGCATTATGACCCTCAAGATTCTGTTTTCACAGAAATGAATGTTACTATAGCAACTGGGACGAGCTACACTATAGATCTGGGTTTTGATAGTGGAGTAAGCACCAATATATATCAATGGTATAAAGATGGATTACCATTTGGCGCTCCACTAACGACAAACAAACTAACCTTTGATCCAGTTGTCTTCGCACATGCTGGAGAGTATCGATGCCAGGTCACCAATACTGATTTCACTCAACTGACCTTACATACTCGTCCGGTGACCATTAATGTCATCTGTGGCACCAGTGTCCTGAATGTTGATGAAACATTATGTGAAGGGGACTTCAGAATATATAATGGTGTCACTTATGATGTTCTAAATCCAACAGGAACAGAAGACTTAACAGGTGCAGATCAATATGGCTGTGATTCAAGTATTGTGATCAATCTTAGTTTTCAACCAGAGAACATTGTCAACATAAACGATACAGTATGTCCTGAGGATACAATTTTTGTAGGAGGCGTAGCCTATCACACTAACAATCCTTCAGGAACTGAAGTGTTCACTACGGGTGATCAATTTGGATGTGACTCAACGGTCATCATTGACCTTAGTTTTTACCCTACTCCCGCTGAAGGAATTATTAGCCAAACGATTTGCCCTGGTGATAGCTTACTGGTAAATGGTGTCTACCTGACAGCCAACAATCCTGATTCTATATTTCATTTAGATAATGCCTCCTTTAACGGATGCGATTCTATCGTTAATGCAAGTATTAATTTTTATCCCATAGCTATGGGAAGTGAAACGATTAATCTTTGTACCGGAGGAGAAATAAATATTAATGGAATCATCTTCAACGCTAGTAATACCAATGACATAGTATTATTTGAAAACGGTTCTCAAAACGGATGCGATTCTACCTCTAATATTAGCATCAACTTTATCCCACCGTCTACTAACAATATTAACTCAACACTTTGTACCGGACAAAGTATCTTAGTAAACGGAGTTACTTATGATGAATTAAATCCTGTAGGAACCGAAATACTCTCTGGTCAGAATTACCTTGGCTGTGACTCTATAGTAAACATCAACTTGAGCTTCAACAGCACCGTTCAGGAAGATATTACTGAAACGTTTTGCCCGGGCTCATCTATTATCGTAAACGGAGAAACTTATGACGAATTAAACCCCGTTGGAACCGAAACGCTAATTGCCGGAAGTATAAACGGCTGTGACTCGATTATAAATATTAATCTTTCTTTCTTCCCAGAAGCAACAGGAATTGAGAATAGTACTTTGTGCCCTGGTCAATCTATCACTGTTAACGGCGAAGTGTATAACGAAAGTAACCCTAGTGGTACAGAAGTTATCACCAATGGAAGTTTCACAGGTTGTGACTCTACTGTGACGATTGATTTATCTTTCTCTATAAGTTTCGTAGAAACTATAGATGACTTATTATGCCCTGGTGAATTCATCACCGTCAATGGTGAAGTATATAACGAAAGTAACCCCAGCGGTACTGAAGTATTTACAAGCGGTAGTGCTACGGGTTGTGACTCAACAATAATCATTGATCTGACTTTTGCTCCACCAGCCGTCAACACCATAGATGATTTATTATGTCCTGGTGAGTTTATCACCGTGAATAGTGAGATATATGATCAAAGCAACCCGAATGGTACAGAAGTGATTCCAAATGGCAGTTTCACAGGTTGTGATTCCACCATAATTATAAACTTAAGTTTCTACACTCCGGTAAGTTCCAGTATGACCACTGTCCTTTGCCCCGGAGAAAGTATAATAGTCAATGGGATCACATATAACGAAGACAATCCAAACGGAACAGAGACTTTAACAAATGGTAGTATAACAGGATGCGATAGTACCGTTGTAATTGATTTAGAGTTTCACCCACCTGCTATCGAAGACTTGACACTTACTATTTGTCCGGAAGACACGATTTATGTTGGATCAATAGCTTACCACGCAGGAATCCCTACTGGCACTACAGTGTTGCCTAATGCCTCACTTACCGGATGTGACTCTACTGTCAATGTTGATCTTTCATTCTTTGAGCCTGCTGTCGGAGAACTTATCCAAACGCTTTGTCCCGAACAAGCAGTCTTTATCAACGGAACAATCTATAATGAGAGTAACCCCTTCGGTATAGAAGAATTTCCAAATGCTACTGCAAATGGTTGCGATTCGGTTTTAGTTATCAACTTAACTTTTAACAACATCCCAGAATTTACCATCGATTCTATACTTTGCCCAGGAGAAAACATCACCATTAATGGCGTCATCTATGACCAGGACAATCCAACAGGAGTTCAATTCTTTGAAAACGAAGCAGCGAACGGCTGTGACTCTACGGTATTCATTAATCTAAGTTATCATAGTTCGTTTCCGACTTTAGTAGAGACCACTCTTTGCCCAGGAGACAGTATCATTGTTAATGGAACGACATACAACTTTTTTAACCCTAGTGGATTCGAAACACTGCCTGGCGCAAGTTATACCGGATGCGATTCTTTAGTCGAAATAAATGTTCTGTTTTTTGATGCACCATCTTCAACGGTTGCTACAACACTTTGCGCCGATGAAGAGATGATCATCAATGGAGTAACTTATGATATCAACAATCCGAACGGAACCGAAATGTTCTCGGGAAGTAGTACTAATGGTTGTGACTCGGTTGTTTTAATTGACTTAACCTTTTTAACACCTCCAACTAATAACATTATCCAGACCCTATGCCCCGGCGAGAGTCTGTTCATTAATAATACAACCTACGACCAAAGTAATCCAAGCGGAACTGAAGTCATAGAAAATGCGGCAGCTAATGGATGTGATTCCACGATTATTATTGACCTGAGTTTCTCACCTGCGGTCAATGGATCTCTAAATACTTCAATTTGCGTTGGTGATACTATATTCATAAATGGGACGGCTTATCATGAAGGCAATTCTACGGGTTCAGAATTATTTCCTAATGCGGCTGTCAACGGATGTGATTCTACTCTCATAATAGATTTGGATGTATTACAAATATCCTCTGGTATTTTTTCGAGTACAATCTGTCCAGGAGACACTATACTAATAAATGGTGAAGCTTTTCATGCTGGTAACTCGACGGGAACTCAAATATTAGAGAATGCAGCCTTTAACGGATGTGATAGTATTATAGAGGTAAGCATTGATTTCTACCCTATTCCTACTGGTGATTTCAATACAACAATTTGCTTAGGAGATACATTATTCTTCAATGGAACTGCCTATCACCAAGCGAATACGAGTGGTTCAGAAGTCCTCCCTAATTCAAGTATAAACGGATGTGATAGTATCGTTGAAGTCAATATAGATTTTCATGCCGTTTCTACCGGAGATCTTATTACCACAATTTGTCCGGGTGATACTTTGTTCTATAATGGCACTGCTTACCATGAGAATAATTCTTCCGGTAGTGAAATACTATCTGGCACCTCAATTACTGGTTGTGATTCAACCGTTTCTGTCCAGGTCAATTTCTACCCTGCCAGCGCTTCAACTTTCGCACCATCATTATGCAATAATGAAACGGTGATGATTAATGGTAATATTTATGATCAAGATAATCCGTCAGGTACAGAGATATTACAAAGTGCTAATGGCTGCGACTCTACCATAAACATTGACATCAACTTTATAAGCGCGGTTACTTTTGATACTTCCGCAATCATTTGCCAAGGAGAAGTATTCTTACTCGCTGATCAAACCTTCTCTGAATCGGGGTCCTATGACATCACTCTGGAGAGTGCATCTGCTACAGGTTGTGATAGTATTATACAAGTTGCACTGGAAGTACAAACAGTTGCATCTTTAGGTGCTGCCCAACTAGGAGATGACATTATCCAATGCGATCAGGATATCAACTTAAATGCCAATCAACCAGAAGGGACCACCGGAATGTGGACGAGCCTTGACGAAATGAATATTTCCAATCCACATGATAATACGCTGCAACTGTCTAATCTTGCTCCAGGGTGGAATACCTTTATTTGGACATTGAGCTCAGACCAATGTATCAATTATGACAGTGATACTATTGCTGTTTTGATTGCAGATATCCCACAGGCAAATGATGATAGCTACATCTTAAATGTAGAAGATAATATATTAGAATTTGACCTGTTCGAAAATGATATCATTGACAATGTTGATGCATTTATTTTTGAATTAACGAGTAACCCGCAAAGAGGCCAATTAACTTTAGTAGAAGAAGGTATCTATACTTATCCTCGTCTCGACATTCGTGAAGATCAGGTTACTTTCGATTATTTACTTTGTAATGAAGACTGCCCTGACCTATGTGATTCAGCCACGGTTACTATTAATATCGCTGCACAAAGTATTGAAGATTTAGATATCCCAAATGCGATTACTCCTAATGGTGATGATGTCAATGAATTTTTCATGTTTCCTCAACTCGAATATTTCCCGGATCAATATCCTGACAAAGAATTAATTATCTTTAATCGCTGGGGAGATATTGTATACGAAGCGAAGCCTTATCTAAATGACTGGTATGGTCAGGATAAATCAGGAAAAGCTTTACCTCAGGGGACTTATTATTATGTCCTTCGACTTGACATCAATAATGCAGTTATTTTAAAAGGAGATGTTTCTATCTTGAAGTAATTTTGAAAGTAGTCCAAAAGACAATAGAATGACTTTGGCTTAGACATTTACATCTATCTCCCCCCTTGACTGTTTCTTTGTTTATTATTCCATACAATGAAAAGAGTTCTATTTAGTTTGATGAGTATTTGCTTTTCAGCAGTAATGCTTTTGGGGCAGGATACTTTTTTTGAGGATGCGGATATCTTTTTCAAAAAATACGTTCGGAATGGGCTAGTCGATTATAGCGCCATTCAGGCACAACCGGAATCACTAGAGCAATTGGCGCGTTCTATCAGCGACTACGAATTAAATGAGCGATCAGCGAATTATAAAAAAGCCTTTTGGATCAACACCTACAATATTCTTACGATCCATAAAATAATTCAATATTATCCCACTACTTCTCCATTACAAATTAAAAACTTCTTTGAAGGACCAGACCGACGTGCCAATGGAAAAGATTATAGCTTAAACCAAATAGAGCAATTACATCTTCTCGAAGTTGAAGAAAATCCTGACCTTCACTTTGTATTGGTTTGTGCAGCTATTGACTGCCCCAAATTGCTTCGTGGAGCGTATTTCCCTGAAACGGTTGATGAACAAATAACTGCGCAAGTAAAAGCGGTCCTCAATGACCCCAAGTTTGTAAAAATCGAACGGAGCGAAACCCTCATTCTCCTATCTGAGATATTTAGATGGTATCATGAAGATTTCAATAAAGGGGACTCGAGTATTCGGAAGTACATTAATAATTACCGCCGTGTACCATTACCCAAAGATTACAAGATCAAATTTTATGACTATGACTGGAGCCTAAATGATGTAAAGAACACTCGAATCATTCCATTTAGGGCAAGTGCATTATTAGCTCCGGGAGTTACAGAGGTGAAAATTTTTAATTCCTTGTATACTCAAACTACTAACGACGGATTCGATCATCCAAATAGTCGGGGATCTTTTTTCTCCTCCTTTACTCAGGTCTTATACGGCTGGAAAAACAATTTAAATATTGGATTCGACTTTGTCTATAAGTCCAATGTAACGAATGACTTTGCGGGTGCTTCTCCTTTCAAAACTTTACAATTTCAAAAAAGCTGGACTTACCAAACCTTTGACTGCAATAGCCAGGGGGTCAACATTAGCGACTTATCAGGATGCAGGTTAGACGCTGTTCCAGACCGCCGGGATACCTTACACCATGCAGATGGTGGTTCGATGCAAACTCATCAGGATATTGGTCTATCTCACTTTGGTCCGAAAATCAAGTTTAGCCCTATCAAAAAATGGTCAAACTTATCCCTTCAACAGACCCTGTACATTCCTATACAAAAAGCGGTAGATGGTTCTACTGTTTCTTTTACACAATTATTTTATGACAAACCAATTGGTACCAAGTCTCAACTATTCGTTGAAGGAAGTCTCTGGATGATTGTTCAACCTGACTTTCGTCCTTTCCCCTTCATTAAAGCTTTTTACAGTTATTTCCCTACCAAAAAATGGACAGTTTACGGCATGGCCGCTAACCTCGTTGAATACGGAGCAGGCATGAAATATTTCATTCTACCTCAGTTAGAAATAGAATTATTGTATACCTACTATTTACCATGGGAAGCAGTCATGCAGGACAGAAGAGCGATGACATTCAACTTTGGGATTAGATATCAGGGATAAAAAAATCCCTCCTGCTTTTGCAGAAGGGATGTACATTCCTGAATAATCTATGAGAATCTCTAAACTTACGAATCTGTGGGCCTTTCGGCCAATTTCAAACTACACTTATCAATCATCACTATTTATATTTAGACGCTAAAAAGCGTAAAAATCAAATAGTAACAGTGGGGGCACTTTTGGGATATGCACCTGACGAACCTTCCGTTCCTGCCAAGAGGTCTGAGAAGGGTTTCTCCATTGGAGAATAAACAGCTTCGTAAAAATTCTTACATGCTGTCATGGGATTGAGTTGTTGATATTTGGACCAGCAACAACGATCGGTAACGTCTTCCACTGTTACACAAAAAGGGACTAAATCAGAGAAATAATACTCTTTCTCCGATACATCGGTATTAATATAAGAATGCTGATTCTTAGACGTGGTACAATCAAAAAAAGTCTGTTGTACGTTTTTATTCATGGGATTACAATCAGTCGTTATATAATTAAAACCGAAACAAATCGGACTAAAATCAACGAGTGTTCATAGGTGTATCGCAGTAAATATAAAAATACTACTGAACTACCTTAACCAGACTTTTCTAAAGGAAAAATGGGTTGGGCAAACGGAATTTGCCGGGAGGGTTAAAGTATTCATGGGATGTAAAATTTTCGGTTACTGGGAAATAATGTTCACGGTTCAAAGATACAGTCAAATTCAAATCTCCAAATACCCTAAATAGGGTATTTTTTATATTTGCTAAAAAATAATAACCAATTTATCCTACACAACAAACTGAATAACAATCATTTACCAGTGATTTCTCAATCGCATTTATTTTCGAAAAATATTGTATTTAAAGGCAATATTTTTTTAAAAGTGTAGTCTTTTTTGCAAAAAATGGTTTATTTGAGCATTTTTCATCTTAGTCCCAATCAAGAAAATTCATCTAATATTCGAAGGTATAAACTACATTAAACTCATGTGTACTTCCTACATCCGGGCCAAAAGAACTGAAGCTATAATCGTAGCCATATCCAATTTTTAAGTTGCTATCCTCAGAGAGAAAATCTGCGGCGATATATCCAAACTCCAGGTGAAAATTTCCTGCCGTAGAAAGACCGGTCCCCAACCAAAAATTAGTTTGCATTTGGTAGCGTAAATTAAAATCAACATTCACAGGGACGTTAGGTGCATACTTAATCCAGACTGAGGGTTCTAAGAAACTATCTCCTTCCAGATATACAAACATCCCCATTTGTCCATAAAAATGTTGTACCCTTTCGGTAGAAAAGGCCCCGGTATCATCCTTAAACTCTAAGTCTAATCCAAAAACCTGAGGAATAGATAAACCAAAGTATACATGGTTCCCATCCAAAAAGCCACCATCAAGTTGTCGATAAAAATATGCCCCCAGTGCCACATCCGGGTATAATCGAGCCTGATTATCCATCGTAAGAATATCATTATGCTCTCTCAGCTTTATTTCATTTACATCTACACGATATTGTACTGCGCCGACACTAAGCCCAAAAGATAATCCTCCATAGTATGGATCATCGGTAATAATTCCGGCCAAACGACCGTAAGCTCCGGTAAATCCGACTGGTCCTGTTTGGTCATTCATCAAATAACCTCCGGCAATCCAACCAAAACTTCCTCTTTGCGCATGCATATATTGGCCTTGTACGACCTGAGTGGTTGGAGCAGATTCAATTCCTACCCATTGACGGCGATACGATCCACTAAAGGCAACATTATATTCATTGGTAAAATAGTCGCTGTGCACTGCTGCAGGATTTAGGATACCTGCCTGTTCACGATACTGTGTAAATAAAGGAAGATGCTGAGCACCCAGCCATTCCGTGCAGCTTAAGAGTATTAAAAAGAGTAGATATTTTTTCATCTAGGTGTTGTTCATGGAATTCCAAAGCACTATAAGCTTACACTATTACCATATAGCAATAATAATGCGCTTTTTGATCGCTTAAATAAAACATCAATAATTCAAGAAGGAATCGCAATGAGGGAAGGCGAACTCCAATGTTGGTGCAATCAGGAGTTGATGACGAATGTCATCTATAAAACGGTGATCGGGAATACAAAGATAGGTATTTGTGAGAAGACATGCCAGTAATCATTAGATTCCTGCTATAAATAAAAAATCTCTCCTTGCAAGCAAGGAGAGAAGGGCAACAAAAACTGTTTTGAGTTATTCTGTTTACAGTCTCTGTCAATTTACCATTGTAAACAGTGGTAAACCTGCAGGGGGGGTGAATCCATTCTTTACGAACAGACCAGGACCCAAGCTGGGCAGAAACATTTAATCGGCCGTCTAAAAAGACGATTCTAAAACAGATCGAGATTGTGTAATCTTTTCGGTTGATGAGATTGCGATATGCAATACTTAGGGAAAGGCTTTTTTAGTAACCATTTCTTTCACCACAATACATTCTAGGGATAAATCTTTTTGGTGAAAGTGTGGCTGTGCTATGTCTCAAAGGTACAATATTATAGTTGTTTCTTTTATACCCCGAACAGGGTAATTATCATATTAATTCATCTGTTATAAAATCAATTGTGTAATTCTTGTCAAAGATTCCTTCTTATATTAAATCACAACAAATATTTAACATCATTTATAGTTAATAAAACGTATTTTTGCGCCTTGAAATTTTGAACGCATAAATACAAGTATATCTTTCATGCAGAATTTAAGAAATATCGCCATCATTGCGCACGTAGATCACGGTAAAACTACCCTGGTAGACAAAATGCTTTACCATTGTAGCATCTTCAGAGAAAATGAAGAAAAAAAGGATCTTATCCTGGATAATAATGATCAGGAACGTGAGCGGGGAATAACCATCCTCTCTAAAAATGTTGCTGTTGATTATAAGGGTACTAAGATTAACATCATTGATACTCCTGGTCACGCCGATTTTGGTGGTGAAGTAGAGCGAGTACTCAATATGGCAGATGGTGTATTACTTTTAGTCGATGCTTTTGAAGGTCCAATGCCACAGACTCGCTATGTACTGAGTAAGGCTATCGCGCTAGGATTAAAGCCTCTGGTAGTTATCAACAAAGTAGATAAGGAAAACTGTCGTCCTGAAGAAGTACAGGAAATGGTCTTTGACCTGATGTTTAATCTCGATGCAACAGAAGATCAATTAGATTTTGCTACTGTATATGGTTCGGCGAAAAACGGCTGGATGGGACCTGACTGGAGTCAACCGCAGGAAGATATTTCATACCTTTTGGATCAAATCATCGAACACATCCCTGTCCCTAAAAAAGTGGAAGGTACACTACAAGTACAAATCACCTCAATTGATTATTCAAACTATATAGGTCGGATCGCGATTGGTAGAGTTAGTCGAGGTACGATTAAAGGTACTCAACCAGCAAACTTAGTCAAGCGTGATGGTAAAGTTGTCCGAACGAATATCAAAGAACTATACTCTTTCAATGGACTAGGTAAAGAAAAAGTGGATGCTGTTTACTGTGGTGACATCTGTGCAATCAGTGGCATTGACAACTTTGACATTGGAGACACCGTAGCAGATTTCGAAAATCCGGAAGGATTGCCTCCTATTACGATTGATGAGCCTACCATGAGTATGCTCTTCACTGTTAATAATTCTCCTTTCTTTGGTAAAGAAGGAGATTATGTAACAAGTCGCCACTTAAGAGATCGATTGTTCAAAGAATTAGAAAAGAACCTCGCTCTAAGAGTTGAAGAAACTGGTTCACCTGATTCTTATAATGTCTTTGGCCGAGGGGTTATGCACCTTTCCGTTTTGATTGAGACCATGCGCCGGGAGGGATATGAATTACAAGTTGGTAAACCAAAAGTTATCATTAAGGAAATAGATGGGGTCAAATCAGAGCCTATCGAGCTTTTATCTATCGACCTGCCAGAAAATGTATCGGGCAAAGTTATTGAACTCACTACACAGCGTAAGGGAGAAATGACGGTGATGGAACCTAAAGGTGATCTTATGCACCTGGAGTTTGAAATTCCGTCAAGAGGGATTATTGGTCTGCGAAACTCTGTTCTTACCTTGACAGCAGGTGAAGCAACAATGTCTCACCGTTTTCTGAAGTATGATGCCTGGAAAGGAGAAGTTCCTTCTCGTAATAAAGGAGTACTCATTGTACACGAAACAGGTACTACGATTCCATTCGCCTTAAATAAACTACAAGACCGTGGTCGTTTCTTTACGCCTCCAGGTGTAGATGTTTATGAAGGCCAGATTGTAGGGGAGCATAATCGTGAAAATGATCTGATGGTCAACGTAATCAGAACTAAGAAGTTGACTAACATGCGTTCTGCTGGTGCGGATGACAAAGTAAAAATTGCGCCTCCTATTATCTTCTCACTAGAGCAGGCAATGGAATACATCGATGAGGACGAGTACGTAGAAATCACACCAAAGGCAATTCGTCTACGTAAGATTTTGCTTAAAGAGCATGAACGTAAACGCGCAAACAACGGCAAGTTACCCGTTAATGTGTAAACATAAGTCATGAGTCATCTTTTCATAAGTCATAGGTCATGGAGGTACATCCCATCATGCCCCATGACTTATGACTCATGACTTATGCCCCATGACTCATGAAAAAAAAGAGCCACACCTTTCGATGCAACTCTCACTTAGTGTCTCATAATATGTAGTGTGTTTTATCTGTGCAGTAGCAAATAGCCCGAGGCTATACTACCTTCTCCATTATCAAAGTAGTAGAAATAAGTGCCGTTAGGCAGATCCGTCCCTTCCCAGGTTCCATCCCAATTATTCTGATAGCCAATAGCATTAAAGATTTGATTCCCCCAGCGATTAAATACACTTAGGGTATTATTAGGATATGCATAAACCCCTTGTATGACGAAGTAGTCATTAACTCCATCTCCATTAGGTGAAAATCCATTATTAATTTCGAAAGACTCACAGGATACCTCAACGGTTACTTCCGCAGTATCACAACCAACCGAATTACAAATGAAATATTCAAAAGTATCCAGGTCAATGCTGCTACAGAATCCATTATCAGGTATATAAAGAATCTGATCATCGACCACTAATACTAATCCATTATCCGGCTCCGAAGCTATACCAATAGTGTCAAGGATTCCATTGATGGTATCATTCCCAAGTATATTGATTGTAACGTCAATGTCTTCTACTGTAAACACAAATTCATCATTCGCAATCGGTAGCGTATCACCTGGTGGTTCTACAACCAACATGGTAACCGCAACATTAATATAAGTCGTATCACAAAATCCTAAATCATCACAAACTTCTATACAGGCTGATTCCGTTCCTTCTTCGATTCCTTCATAAATCACACAGACGTTGGCAGTATCCAATGAATATATTACTAATTCGCCGGCGTCTCCTTCACAGAAATTTACCATGCTCGCTACGTTCCCTGGCAATACGCTGGTATCCAAACAAACCGTATCTGTCTCTCCAGCAGTAATAGAAAGGTTGAGGGTATTAGGACTTAGACATTCTATTAGCCCTGAAATCGAATCCCTACATCCAGTAGCTAAGTGAACAAAAACCAAATCGTGATTGCCCACCGCTAAACTGAGGCCTGTTGAGTTATCACAATCCGTAATGCTTCCGGTGTAAAGCGTAGCATTATCAAAAATTTCATAATCTCCTTGCGCTGAAAATGGTAGATCAACGCAAACCTCTGTTAATGCACTACAAGAAGTAGCAAGGTTCGAAAAAGTTTCAGCAGCAATAAAATCAGTGCATATAATAGGTGTACAATCAATAACTACATCTGTGGTATCACTACACATAGTAGTCATATTAAATAGCACTAATTCATAACTTCCGGTATCTAATGTAATTTGAGTATTTGTAACCATACAGGCATCTACTATCCCACCGTAGGCATTATCATTAACAATGATACTCCAGCTTAACAGCTCCGCAAAAGGTAAGCCCAGACAGATTGGAGTGATGGAATCACAATGATCAGCGGTCGCAAGAATCGGCGAATCATTAAAATACTCCGGACAGGCTATACAATTGATTTCAAAATCAAAGCTTGCTTCACATTGATTACTATTATTAAGAAAAACGATATCATGAAATCCAGTATCAAGACTTAGCTCAACACTAGTAATCGATGCCATTCCCTGAACCATTGCAGTCCCCGTCGCACCACCTACGATTTGTAGCAATTCAATATTACCATAGGTATTTCCGACCAGTCCACCACTAATCGTTTTATCACTAACATCTATCGTCCAATCTCCAGTTGGATCCCAAACATTCATGGAATCAACGAGTGTAATTACATCCGCAAATCCACCTAAAAAGACAGAACCATTGACACTCCAACTTTGCAACTGGTAAGGTCCGGCAGTCCCTCCTCCGGGAAGTGTAGAATAATCATAAACATAAAAACTATCGGTACTACAAGAAGGTAATGAACCTGAGTAAACTAATCCATTATCAGTGATTGTGTATTGAGAGAGTTCATCTGAAGTCAAATCCACACAGATAACCTGTTGGTCATTACAATTATCTACTTCAAATACCTTAGGTCCGGAATAGACTTCAGGGCAAGCGATGCAATTGACCTGTACATCAACGGTATCTAAGCATCCATCATTAGGATCTAGAAAAATAATTTGATGAAACCCTGTATCGATGCTCATACTTGCACCTTTGGGATTAAGAGTCGTATTAAGGTTAATTGTTGCTGCTGTACCCGAGGCTATTTCTGTAAGTTCGATATTAGAATATAGCGAACTGGATATTCCGCCACGTATAGTAGTCGTTGCAACATCCAGCATCCAGCCCCCGCCAGGGTCCCAAAGGTTCATAGAGTCCGTAAGGGCGGCCATATCATTTACCAATCCCTGAAAATTCATACCATTTACACTCCAGCTATCAATTTGATAAGGGCCGGTTCCAGCTCCTGGAATACTACTATAGGTATATGCAAAAGAAGTATCAAAATCACAGGGACTTATGGAGCCTGAGTAAGGCATTCCATTATCTGTTATCGTATAACTAAGCATGTCGGCGATAGCTGCTTCTATACAGATGGTAGCTGAATTATTACAATTCACTATTGTAGTCTCGACATATGCCGTATCTATAAAACTCATACACATTCCAGGCCGTTCCGCTTTGAGAGTGGATGCAAAAATTGCAAACCCTACAAGCAGCAAAAACGGTTGGAGGCGAATAATTACCTCGAATAGATTTCGATTAGGGGGTCTATTCATGTAATACAAGTAATAATTTATGGAGTGATGAATGGAAAGGTCATGTTATCATATTATATTTTTTCAAAATTCGTACCAAAGAATGTTAGCAGTCCTAAAGGCTTTGACTAAGTCTTTGATCAGGGTATTTATAACGTTCAATGAAAAAGTAATCAGTTATCGATATTCAATAAAAGGGTACATAAAAGAAAATGGCTCCTTGAAAATCAAGGAAGCCATCTTTTGTAGTAGTAGTTGTGTGTGTATTGGGTGAATAATGCTTTGGGAAAATGAAAACCAATAATTATTTTTTAAAAAAGCTTTGTTACATTATTCTTTCCGCAGTGAAAATTTGTTTGGATTGAGACCCATAGGTCCCACCATTATGTTGGGTTAATATTAAATTTAATTTGTGTAGTTGGTAAATCGAGACAATTGTACCCTGTAGTAATTAATCACTACTTCTAAGTATTTAGTACAAAAGTTATGAGAAGCAACTCAATAGTATGTGAGCGAAATAGAGTAAAAATTTTAAAGTTGCATTGCGGAGTTGTATCGGCGAATTTTTATGAGAGCATTATTCGTTAGATACATTCACTCTGGAGCAAAGACTATTCCATGAAGGGGCCAATTCGTATACATTTACCCTAGTTGTTGTGACACAGAACAAGTAACATATTTGTATAAAAAATATGTTTTATCACCAATATTTATTCATTTATCCCCGATAAATCATATATTAAAGAAAAAATCTATACTAGTAAATAAAACGGAAAGGATTGATAAGTGACATTTCCACGGAAGAAGAAAAATAAAAAAAGGGGCACGTATGCCCCTTTTATAAGCGAAGGTTGAATTATATAACAGTTGCTTTTTTAAAGTTGGTATTCCTAAGTAATGATGCGTGTGCGTTTTTATCTTCGAAAAAATAAAAACATGAGAGCCTTGGCTTGCTGCAACTGTTTATGCCAAATACAAATATTGTTACAATCTATTGATTGTTATTATCGTGAAATTAGCTTTGGAGGGAGCTATACAAGTATAGCTTTAATTAGCGTTAAACCAGAGTCATAAAACTCTAGCGGGGGTGCTTTGATTTCTTGGGAAAAGTAATTGAGATTTGAATGGGTATTAAGTTAAGTTCAAGTATTATGCCAAGGTGCGTAACTACTTATATATTAAGAATTAAACTTAACCCTATTTAAACCTTACAACTGAGCGCGTATACTGATTTGTGCTTTATTTGTTACATAAAACAATGCCTGATTTTATTTTTTCTTCATTAAAGTAGAAAACATACATAAGTCCATTATTCAAACCAGGAGGAGTATTCCAGATTATTCTATTCATTCCATTTGGATGTTCTGTATCTTCCAGCGTGCTTATATAGCGGCCCATCATATCATAAAGCATGATTTTTACCTTCTCACTTTCCCGAACATAATATTCAAATGTTATTGGACCATCACTGGGATTAGGATATACAATAGGATCAAAATAATCAGATGCTTCGTAAGGAATCTCGCGAAAATTTTCGAACTCCCCATCTAGCCATGCAAGCCTGTCCCATAGCCATTCTTCCATATAATTCAAATCTGCCTCATAACTCCCGCCAATAAAAGCATTGGGCCAAACGTACTCTTCTAGTATTGGCCATCGGGTAAAATTTCTTTCTTGTGCTGCACCAATCTCATTAACAAGTGAATCAATACAAGCCTGTAGACTTTCATTCGAAAAAATATCACTTCTTAAATACTCCCAGCGATCCTGCGCTTTTCCTCTAAAAGTAGTATCCTGTAATAATGGTGTCCACCAAAACGGGCGGAGCCAAAAATCATTGGGACAATAATCTTCATAATCTAAAACCCACCCTTGAGGACTTGGTCCCATACAAAAGTCAACATTCCCAAATCCCAGATTAAAATCCCACACAGGGCCCATCTTTAATCTGCCATCAATGCTATCTCTGTCTTTGTACAAATAAGTACTGATTCGATAGGCATCCACGTTTTTTGCAATTTCATTGATAATCATGTAATCAATAAAAGTATTTACATCTATGTATTTGCTGTAGCCATTTATGGGATCATTAAATTGAGCACTCGACATGACTTCTTCAAATTCATCCATAAATCCCTGAATGTACTCAACCTGAGGAGTAGAGATGTCTCCAGGCTTTGGATAATGAAATTGGTAAAAGATCGTTTGCATACCGGTAGTACTTGGACGTTTCTTTGACACAAATCCATCATAGGTCCCCGCATTCGATTTATCAATTTTGAGAATATAACCTCCGGTTAAATCATCACCTTCGTTTTCATCTGGGTTAAGGCGAGCAATGTCTACTCGGTCATTATCCCGTTTTATCTTTTCAAGCAGTAGGTAAAGCCCTCTATAATTTCCATTAATAACTACCTCACAGAATTTATAGCGAGGGGCATAATCCATTATTTTACCTGCAAGTTTATAGGCGAGCGCATTTCTAATGAGAGATTTATCTCCGAAAGGCGCATGAAGTATCCAATCATTTTCTACCGGTAAGCCTAACAAGGAAACGTTCGCATTTTCACCAAACTCATCTCTTGTCTCCAATGCGTATTGCTTCTTTGGATAAAGAAACTGAGAAGTAGAACCCCGGAGTTCTATTCCGATCTTACCATTATAATTATTGAATGAATCCGTCAATCTATTCAACTGCCCCGGCCCATTATCAATAATTCCCATATCCGCTGTAATCTTGGGTTCATCCTGAATAATGAGCGAATTTGTATTGATTACTACAATCGGCAGGAATGAGCTATCCAGTTGCGCCCAAAGGAGCAATGGAAAAAATAATAACAAAAAAAGTGTATTAGCTTTTTTCATGCTTTATAATCAAATGGGAATATTTAAAATAGAACTACCTAAGCTTTTTAGTAGGACAAGGTCTCATCTAAAAATACTTGCCCTTCCGTCCCTCTAACGCTAATCTGTAATTTAGGAAGCTCTGAAGACCAGTCAATTTCTAATAGCCCAAAGTTTCTTTTAATCACTAAGGAGCCTATCCGGTGTTGATTAGCTTCCTCCCCCGGACTACTCCAGGTGTGGGTAAGTCCGCTTGAGGTCAATTCGTAAATTGGATAATCTAAGCCATCGGGTTGAAATTTTGACAACTCCGCTATATGCCGATCTCCACTAAGAATTAATGGAAGGGCAGGCTTTGTTTTTTCTATCAGATCAAAAAATCGTTTTCGGGCTTTCGGAAAGTTCGCCCATTTCTCCCAGTAATGCTCTGCTGAAATCAATTGAATACTGGAAGCAATAATATGAACCTGAGCTTTGCTGTCTGTTAACTCTTTCTCCAACCACTTCCACTGTTTTTCCCCTAGAACATCGCCGTCGACATTGGGTTTATACCGTTGTTTAGATAATAGGTCCGACTCAAGTGGATCTCGAAAATATCTGGTATCCAACAGGATAAATTTCACTTGCTTTCCGGGTTCACCAATGGTATAGGATTGATAAGTTCCTTTTCGTTTGCGTACCGGAGCATTTTCAGGTACACCCAAAAAGTCAAGCATTAGTTTTTGGCTCTCTTCTTTTTTACGATATTCTTTTCCGCCGTCATTTACGCCGTAGTCATGATCATCCCAGATACCAATAATTGGACTATGGTCCAACAGGCGCTGATACTCCGGGTGCCTTAATTGTTGATCATATTTAGCCGCCAGGACCGACATATCATAGGAATCCCCGTAGATATTATCCCCAAGCCAAACCCAGAGATTTGGATCAGTATCAACGATTGCAGACCAAATATCCTGCTCCTTTCCTTCATTATTGCAGGAGCCGAAGGCGATCCGGTTCAGCGTCACGTTAGTATCAATGAATACATCACGTTTCAATTGGATTTTACCCTCAGGTGTTTTACATGCGCCTAAAAACAAGAGGCCTAAAAACATTAACAGTTTCTGCATAATCAATATAAGGTTGGAGTGAATATTTTAAATTAAAATCAGAAATGATTAATTCCTTATGGAGCAGAAGCAAATCTCAGGATAATTAAAAGAAAAACTAGTTGAGCGAAAAATTAGAATCTGACTTCTTTGGGTTTAGTTGATTATTCTTATCCTGATCCGGATACTGAATCCCTGCAATCATTCTGATTTCATCTAATAGTTCGATGAGGTCCAAACTAAAATTATGACTCATCAAGTTACTCATTAGTTGATTAGCAGCTAAGCAGCGTTGTACTTCTTCTGCTTCATAACGATATCCATTGCTGTCAAAATCAAAAAAGAAATCCTTAGGCTCCTTTCCCTCTTGCAGCAAGGTAATACTGGTAGGCTCATGCCATCGGGTATTTATCCTAATCGTCCCCATTGAGCCGTAGATAAAAGCCTCCGTCGCTGTTTTGTTGACCACTGAGGAATGAAGAATGGCCATTTTGTTGTGAGGGTATTTCATCAACATTCCACAGCTTTCATCAACATTTGATTTTCCGATACTTGCAATTGCTTTTACTGTAGAAGGCTTGCCTAGAATAAGAAGCGATAAGAATACCGGATAAATTCCAACATCCAATAACGAACCTCCACCAAGGCTTTGATCGAACAGGCGGCTTTTGGAATCAAACGTAGCTTTAAATCCAAAATCTGCTTTTACGGTTTGAACCTCACCAATTGCACCGGATTCGATCAGTTCAAGCACTTTTAAGGTAGTCGGCAAAAACCGGGTCCAGAGTGCTTCCATCAAAAAAGTTTTATTTGTGCTCGCTGCGGAGATCATTTTTCGTACCTCAGCTGCATTTATTGCGAAGGGTTTTTCGCAAAGTACCGGTATTTTATTTTTCAAACAGAGGATCGTATGCTCACAATGATATACATGAGGAGTCGCAATATAAACTACATCCAAATCCGGGCAATCCATCAGGGCTTCATAAGATCCAAAACAATGCGGTGCATTATACTGAGCACCAAACTCTTTTGCTTTGGCCATAGAACGGGATGCTACTGCATGAATTCGTGCATTTTTAATCACTTGAATATCCTGCGCAAACTTGTGTGCAATCTTACCTAATCCAATGATTCCCCAATTGTAAATCTTTGCCATATCGAGTATTCTGCTACATTAAGAAATATTATATTATACGAAGTTAAAAAAAATCTATGTCCTAACATTCATTACTTCCTTCATCAAGGACAAATTCGAAAATAATATGCAAATCCTTTGAAAATATCTATTTTGAGTGCTTATGGAAACCATCGATGCAGTACGAATTAATTTTAATCCGGAGCAATTAACACTTTTGAACATTTGCTTGGCCTTCCTCATGTTTGGGGTTGCGCTGGATATTAAAGTTTCTGATTTTCGTTACATCGTGCGGCATCCCAAAATGGCCCTGGTCGGACTTTCATCACAACTACTACTCCTACCTATCCTTACAATTTTGCTCGCTCGGTTCTTTGATCCTCCGGCTAGTATAGCCTTGGGCATGGTCCTGATTGCTTCTTGCCCCGGAGGGAATGTATCTAACTTTATGGTACACCTATCCAAAGCTAATGCAGCCTTGTCCGTTATGCTAACTTCAATTACAACGATTAGTGCTGTGGTGCTAACGCCGCTTGCCTTTAGTTTTTGGTCCGGATTTATACCCGGCACTGCTGCATTGAGAGAGCGAATTTATGTAGATCCTTTTGATATGGTTTTGACGATTATTCAGTTAATCTTTCTGCCCCTAATTGCGGGAATGTTTATTAATCATCGATTTGAGCAGATTGCGAGTAAAATCCGGAAACCGATAAAAATATTCAGCATTTTAATTTTTCTGAGCTTTGTCGTTTTTGCGATGATTGGAAACTATCAAAACATCATCGACCATGTGGGCAAAGTTTTTATGATTGTACTCGTGCATAACAGCCTGGGCTTTCTTCTTGGTTATTCATGGGCCAAACTTTTTAAGCTAAGATCGAATGATGCCAGAGCTATTTCAATAGAAACGGGTATTCAAAATTCGGGACTCGGATTAATTTTGATCTTCAACTTCTTTGATGGAATCGGTGGCATGGCGATGATTACGGCCTGGTGGGGTATCTGGCATTTAATTAGTGGCTTCCTATTAGCCATGTGGTGGAGCCGAAAAGCAACTTCCGTATCAGAACAAACTAACTAACGCATCAAAGTGATACTTCCTGAGTATTGTCTAATCACTCCGTCAAGAAAAAGAACTTCTACAACATACACATAAACTCCATTATCTAAAGCTTCTCCTTTGAAGGTACCGTCCCAACCACTTAATTCATCATTAGGTAAAATAGAACTTGCTTCATAAACTACGCCTCCCCAGCGATTAAATACTTGTAATCGTTCGATCGCAGTAACGTTAGGTACTCCAACCTGAGGGAAAAAATAATCATTAGTCCCATCACCATTGGGTGAAAAAAGATTAGGTACAAAAACCTGTCGTAAATCTTCTACCTGAATAAAGAGAGAATCTACTGCTAAACATCCAAATTCTGAGAAAGCAGACAAGACATATGTATTCGACATCGTCGGAACAAAGTTGAAACTCAAGCAATCATTTGTCGGGCAGTCTGCCACCTCGGGGCTCCAGCTAAAGTTATCAATAGGCAGGTTAGATACAGGGTCAATACTCACTGCCTGACCTAAGGGAACACTCTGATCAGGGCCAACATCCACTGTAAATTCAATAGGATCAGTGATGACCACCGGAGCTTCGAAGAAACAACCGTATTGATCAACGATCGTCAGCACATAAGAATCCGCATTATAACCTTCTGAAGGAATGCCTTCGGAGATCATCATTTCGTTGATAAATATCTCATAAGGATCGTATGTATTATTTACATTAGAAACTGTAATTATTCCTGTAGGGACTCCTGCGCAAACGGGGTTTTCAACTTCAACTAATGCGGTAATACCCTGATCAGGAAGAAAGGTCAGATCCAGAGTAACAATGCTATCGCATCCTAAAGAAGAGATCAAACTATCGACGTATATTCCAGTCTGTGTATAACTATCGTTTCCGGAAACGTAAGTTAAGCCACTACATAATGTATCACTTAAAAACCAAAACTTTGGAACGACCTCCACTATTTTGACATTTGAAATAACCCGGCATTTTGAATTAGACAAATTTGCTGATCCATTCGCTAGCAAATAGCGGTAATAATAAAATCCGCTACTTAAAATATTATGGGTGTAGGTCAAATCATTTGCTCCGGGTATATCCATCCAGGTGGCTCCTTCATCCAAACTGATTTGCCATTGGATAGCAGGATTGTCATATTGCCCTCCAGAAACGGTTGCATTCAAATTAATGGGGTTCCCATCTTCACAAATACTCTCAATCGTCTGAGGAAGGATTTGAGCTAAGGGACCACAAGGTCGAAAAGTAATATTATCCAATGCAAGATCATTCCCGATTCCACCAGGAGCATTATTTTGTAAAGACAGCACTACAGAAGTCTGTCCAGGGCCGGTAGTAAAGGTAAAGCCGTAAGTATTCCAGGTTTCATTTTGAGGAATATCTCCTGAAGAGTACTGTACCACATTATCGATCAGAAAAGATACATTGGGTTTGATATGATCCGTTACACCAGATTGAATGAGGTTAATCACGTCCGCTGAGAATTCGTACAATGTGTTTTCGCAGAGGTCATTTACTTCTTGCTCATAAAAAAGGCCAGGTTCAAAACTTGCGTTGACGACCATCATATATCCATTCGGATCATTACTATTATCCGGAATGGCTAACCAGGTACCATACAAATTACTCCAAAGACTGGTATTAGTCGTCATCGTATAAAAGCCATCCACCGGAGGAGGAGAGATTTCATACAAATATCCGGGGGCTATCCCTGGGTTCGTAAGTAATACATTCGCACTCCCTGTTCCAAAATCACCTTCTGTAAAAATATTATCTCCCAGATTACCATCACAAACTTGTGAGTATGCTGTAAAATAAGCACCACTAACCAAGGCTAGCAACATCATAAATCGCTTTAACATAGAGAATTGTTTACATCTTCTTGTGGTTAGGGCTTGGGATTTCTTGAATCCCAAGATACATTCCTCATCAAATAAATAAGGAATTACAATCAATTTATTCAAGGTTAAATCGGACAATTACTGTTAAAAATCACCCTATTCTAACCGATAGGGTATTAAACTGGTTCGAAATGTTAAAAATTTTAACACTTTTTTGGTCAGGTTCCAAAGAATGCCTATTTTCACCGCATATTGCACATCTTACTTCTACTTTACTAAAAGAAGTTACTTTCTTCCTGTAACCAAGTCTACATTATTAGAAACCCCATTAGATAGAATAAGAATTTCATTCTTTTAACTAAACATATTCTCTTAAGAGAGAACTTTTTAATCACAAAACAAACGATTATGAATTTAATGAAAATGCTTCAGGATCAACTCAGCGGTGAGTTAATGGAGCAAGCTAGTAGTTTTCTTGGCGAAAGTACCGCCAATACTTCATCAGCAATGGGTGCTGCATTACCATCAATCCTTGGTAGTTTAATATCAAAAGGATCTACCCAATCCGGAGCTAGCGGAATCATGGATATGATCACTAAAGGTGGTTTTGATGGAAGTATGTTATCTAACATCGGAAGTATGTTAGGTGGCGGAGATGCTACCAGCGGACTTATCAATAGTGGAAGTGGTATTCTTAGCAGTTTAATGGGTAACAAATTAGGAGGCGTAGTTGATCTAATCGCTTCTGTTAGCGGCATGAAGAAAAGTAGTTCTTCTAGCCTGCTTAGCATGGCTGCTCCAATGCTTATGAGCCTTATCGGTAAGCAAGTAATGGGTAAAGGTGTAAGTGGATTAATGGATTTATTATCCTCACAAAAGGAACACGTATCCAGCGCAATGCCTGCTGGTATGGGTAGCCTTCTTGGTTTAGGAAACCTTGGCGATAATGTAAGCGAAACCGTTAGTGCTGCTGCAGATACTGCAAAAAGCTCTGGAGGTGGATTACTTAAATGGTTACTGATTGGTTTAGCTGCTTTAGCTGCTTTATGGTATTTCGGTCTGCGTACCGGATGTGATGCAGTAGATGGTGCAGCTGATAAAGTTGGTGAGACGACTTCTGGCCTGGTAGAAGGTGCTACTGATGTAGCTGGCAAAGCAGGTGAGATGGTAAAAGATGGTGCTGAAGCTGCAGGCGATATGGTAAAAGACGGAGCGGAAGCAGTAGGTGATGCTGCAGGTGCTGTTGTTGACGGTGCTGCTGATCTTGCGAATAAAGCTTTAGAAGGAATCACTTTCGCAGCGGGTTCAGTTGGAGCAAAAATGAAAGACCTTTTCGCTAGTGGCGAAGACATCGTAGGTCAGTCAATTGCATTCAGCAATATGAAATTCCCAACTGGAAGTGCTGCAATTGATGCGGGTTCAATGGATGAAGTCAATAACTTGGCTGCATTGCTTAAAGCGTACCCTAAGTATAATGTAGAAGTTGGTGGTCACACAGACAACACTGGTCAAGCAGATGCTAATATGGCCCTTTCAAAAGCACGTGCTGAATCTGTAAAAACGGCTTTAGTTGCTGCTGGTGTAAGTGCTGATCGAATCTCTGCTAAAGGATATGGTAGCACTATGCCTACTGCATCTAATGACACTAAAGAAGGTCAAGCGGCTAACCGTCGAATTGAAGTGACGATTACTAAGTAAGCCAAATTGCGATTCATCGCAACTTAAATTAAATACTTAAAATCTTTAGGTTAAAAATATTAAGGAGCAAGTCTTAATTGACTTTGCTCCTTTTTTTGTCTTGCACTAAATCAAATCACTTCTTTTTATAAATACAGGCTTCCCAAGCCTTTAGAATCCCATCATGGTTAGAATAATTGGATACTTCTAATTCATAATTCCTGGCGTCGCTAATATATCGGGAAATCGGTATGGACGATTCGCTAAAATTAAGCAGAACAATAAACTCTGCGGCTTCATCCATCCGTCTGTAAGCAAACACCTGTTCATCCTTAGCCGCCAAATCTTTATACTCGCCATATACAAGTGTCGTATTCGCTTTTCTGTACGCCAGCATTTTTTTGTAGTAGAAGAAAATGGAATCCGGATTTTCTAAGGCTTGTTCCACATTAATATCCTTATAGTTTGGATTTATTTTTATCCACGGAGCTGCGTCTGAGAATCCTCCGTTAGGTGCATCCGACCATTGGATTGGGGTCCGTACATTATCGCGACCATTTACATAAACTGCTTGCAAGAATTCACTTTCATCTCCCCCATTCGCCATATGCTCTTTATAGAAATTCATAATCTCCACATCCCGATAATCTTCAATACTCGGAAATTGAACATTGGTCATTCCAATCTCCGAACCTTGAAAAATACAAGGTGTCCCACGCATCGTCAATAAAAGTGTTGCCAAGAGCTTGGCAGATTCGGTTCGATATTTTCCATCATCTCCCCAGCGGGATACCATCCTTGGAAAATCGTGGTTGTCTAAGAAAATATTGATCCATCCACCTTCCTGAATCACTTTATCCCAATCCGTAAACACTTTTTTAAACTCCATAAAATCATCTTCCACTACATCAAATCTTCCGCCTTCTCCTTGCCCCATAAACATATGACCAAAATGAAAGATCATATTTAATTCTCCCCGATCTTCGCCGACATAAAGATTGGCCAGTTCTCTGGTAATCCCGGGGCCTTCTCCTACCGTCATGATGTCGTAATGTTTTAATACTTTTTCGTACATTTCATTAATGTACTCATGTACACGGGGCCCATTGGAATAACGTTCTTCAATAAGCTTATTGAAATCACTGATATCCCCATCCGGATAAGCATCCCTTTTACTAATTAAAGGGATCACATCCATTCGGAATCCATCTACTCCTTTGTCTAACCAAAACCGCATGAGGCTGTAGACTTCCTCTCTTACTTTTGGGTTTTCCCAGTTAAGATCAGGTTGCTTTTTAGCAAACAGGTGTAGATAATATTCTTCTGTCTGTTCGTCATAAGTCCAGGCATCTCCTGCAAAAAAAGATTTCCAATTATTCTTTTGTGCTTGCCAGTGGTAATAGTCGCGATATGGGTTATCCTTTGATTTACGAGATTCCTGAAACCATCGATGTTCGTCAGACGAATGATTAACAACCAGGTCCATCAATATTTTCATTCCTCGTTGATGCACTCCTTCCAATAACTCATCGAAATCGTCCATATTCCCAAATTCGTCCATGATATCTTCATAATCGCTGATATCATAGCCATTATCATCATTGGGCGATTTAAATACAGGACTTAACCAAAGGATATCAACTCCAAGGTTTTTGAGGTAATCTAATTGCTCGATAATACCTCTCAGATCGCCAATTCCGTCAGCATTACTGTCCTTAAAACTGCGGGGGTAAATTTGGTATATAACACTCTCTTTCCACCAGATTTTTTTCATATTATATTATAGCTTAGGCTTTAACTTAGTTGACACTCATCAACTAATTCCAACAAGAATTAAAAAAAAACTTAGAAGCTGTTTCAGGAGGAAAGGTAGAAAGCGAAAGTTACGGAATATATTTTATTTTAAAGATTGAGGGCTTATTTACTATTGTAAGAATTTCAGTCTAAGCATCTTCCTTAGTAGCATTTTGGAATGCAAGAGTCTGTTCTAAGTTTAGGCCAGGCTAAGTAAGACCGTAATTCGGAACAGGCTGATAGTGAGAAGTTTGAACACCTAAAAAATGGCTTGAGAATCGAATGAGAAACATAAATACTTTATACTTTGTTGGGTGCTTCGTTGTTCCTCTTCAATACATAGTTTGTCACTCAAGTATATTTATTGCTGCATTAATGGGTTGTCGAAAGTCCTATAATCTTGTCAATAGTCCCTTTCATCATTTCTAATTCTGTTATTTCATCCCCAGGAGATACTATCCTTTGGAGGTTTAATTTTCGCCTAATGACTAAATTTTCAAATTCGATAGTGCTTAAAAAATTTAGATTTACTCTAGTATCGTAAATGGTTTCAATCTTAGGATGATCATGTAATCGTTGTAATAATTTCTTATCCATATATGGGTCCCAAAAATTGACCAAATGATAGTCTGCAATAGCTTCATCTTCTAAATAATCAGCAACCAAATCTTTCCATTGAATTAATAATGCCCGTAATTGCTCATTAGATATAATATCAAAGGAGGCAGAAGAAACCAATGTATTAATAGCTCCATTCGCAGGATTGAAAGTGCTTCTATTTGAGATAGTTTTTAAGTATAATGATAAATTATCTAAGTTCACCTCTTTCAAATCAATAGGAAACATTTCAATAATTTTATTACAATTCTCAAGATTTCTTAATCGACGTGAGGTGACCTTTTCAAACCTAATTTTGTTTTGTTGAAAATCAGCATGTACTTGTTTCAATATTTTTTCTTCCAATTGCCGGTTCATCTCGTTCGTGTTCCAATTATTAATTTGAAGAGCCAATAATATCCCTATCATTACAAGTAGGATTTCTCCTATTGCATAAATAAAGTACCTTTTCAGTTTTCCTTCATTTAATAATTTCTGCCTTATTCTTCGAAAGAATTTTATCATTTATCTTTTTTCTCAACGTCCTACAATATTTCAATTTCAGCCAGATAGTCATTGTACACTATCTATGGTAAGATCTCTTCCTTTTCTTTTCGTTTTTTAAATACAAAATATACTGGAAAGCCAATCAATAAAATGATCATCCCCCACCATGCCGGTCGAGGGACTTGAAGGAGCGTTACAACTACAAATATGCTGGAAAGAACGATATAGATTAAAGGCACAATAGGATAAAGCGGTACCCGTACTGGTCGTTCGCTATTTGTCCGTGTTCTTCTAAACACAAATATGCTAATCGCCGCCAAAGTCATGGTCAGGATATCCATAAAAGTGACAAAGGCCATTAATTCATACAAATGCTCAAAAGCCAATATCAAAATGATGGAAATAACTGCCTGCAAAACCATTGCATTGACCGGTGTTTTGTACTTGGGATGCAACTGCGCTAACTGCTTAAAGAAAAGTTTGTCTTTCGCCATTGCAAAATAAACACGAGGTGCAGAAACCGTAAATATCCCAATAGCACCAAAGACGGAAACAGCAACTAATAATGAAATAAGTTGGCTCCCCCACTCCGGGAAAATAACACTAAAAGCATCCCCTGCTACAGTATGTGTAGCCGAAATTTCTGGCAATGGTAACAACAGCATATACACCCAGTTAATCAACAAATACATTACCGTTACGATGAGTACTCCCAACACCATGGCCCGGGGAACCGTTTGTTTTGGCTTTATAGCTTCACCAGCTACATAAGTCGCCTGATGCCAGCCTCCAATCGAAAAGAATACTCCTACCAATCCCAGGAATATAGCCTTCCAGGGGTTTTCAGGAGCATTTGACAGGGTAAAAGAAAAAGTCTCCACATCATTGGTATTAACATACCAGATGCCACATACCACAATAAGTATAATCGTTAAGAGCTTGATACCAGAAAAAATATTAGCAAACACCTGCAAAATATTAATCCCAAAAATATTCAATCCGGTCAGGAAGACGATTACCATAACAGCCATCAACTCTTTATTCACTCCATCCAAAAATGCAAAAGCCGACATGTATTCTGCAAACAGCTCCGCTAAAAATGCTACCGCTCCACTTGTTATAATCAACAAAATCACCCAACCATACAGGAAGCTCACCAAATCCCCGTAAGCTTCTCTTAAGTATACATACACTCCGCCAGCCTTTGGAAACAATCCACTTAGTTCTGAAAAGGTTAGGGCACCACACAAGGCGACCAATCCTCCTAATGCCCAGATTAACAAAACAAAAGCCTGACTCTCAATGCCTTCAGAAATTTGTCCAGGTGCGGTAAATATTCCGGCTCCGATACAACTTCCAACCACAATCATCGTCAAACCGTATAGGTTGAGTTTTTGCTTTAATTCTGACATATCTATTTGCTTATGGAGTTTAATACTACTGGCTCAATCAATGCTTCCCAGCCATCATATCCTTTGGCATTCATGTGCAGCATATCTTCGATAAAGATAGAGGAATCCGCCTCCCCTGAAGGAAGCAACATCGCTGGGCTACAGTCTACGAAATGACGCTTCGCTTTACCTTCCAGGTAAGCACTAATCATACGATCGCCTTCCTGATACTGTGGCCAAAGGGCCCATCTCGCAGGGGAAGGTTTCATGGCAATATAGATTAAGGTCGTATTAGGTAAGCGCTCCTCGATCATGCGATCGAGTTTTTGGAAAGATTCAAAAACTTGATTTGCATTCGCCCCTTCAGCGATATCATTTTCACCACAATAAAGGACAATAGTCTCCGGAGCATAAGCAAAAATAATGCGCTCCGCATAATGGATGACCTCAGGAAGAGTAGATCCTCCAAAGCCACGATTAAGTACTGGGACGGGGGCAAAATCTTCGGCCAGACTGGACCACATTCGAATACTGGAACTTCCGGTAAACAGTACCGTACCTTCTGCTTTGGCACGTGTAGCATCAGCCGTTTCGAAAGCAATAATATCTTTCTCGAAATGATTTAAAGCCTTACCGGTATATGAGGTATCTACCGCAATAATTTCTGCAGGAGCAGGTTCCACAAGTACGGTATTAGTATCAGATTGCTCTGATGTACCGCAGGAAGTAGCAAAACATAAAGTGATTGCTAGCCAAAGAAGGTTTTTCATTTTTCGTTTGTTTATCCCCTAAGATAAACATAAGCTCAAAAAAAACGATGATTACTTCTTATTCCTTATTCACTTTTACCAAGTTGATTCGGAGAAGTTTTTACGCGATCTACGATCATCTCTCCAATCTTTTGTCCTTGTTCAACCCCAAGATCAATTGCTGGCCGATAATGAATACCGCCATATAATCGGCTAACTGCTGCCTCGGCGCTTGCCTCTAAAAATGAATTGAACTCGCGCGGTGGTAAACCATATTCTACTTCAGTGCTGTCAACAAACTGGAACTCCGCACCAAATAAATTCGTCAGCGCTACCGCCGAAGCTGTAGAAATCACAGAGTGGCCAGAGGTGTACTCCGGAAACGGAGGCGTCTGTAAAGTTGGTAACCAGTCTTCATCAACATAGGCATTAATTACTGTTTCGGGACGAATAAGGTTACTTCGATATTTTTCATCCCAGCAACTGATAAAAGCATCAAACAAGGATATCGAAACTAAGGTATAAGCTTCCAAAGTTTTCATCATATCTGCTTTCGCTTGTTGTGTCGCAATATTGGTAATCCCCATCCAGTGTCCACCAGGCGTAATTTTTTTGGTAGCATACATAACGTGTCCGGTATGATGCGAAACATAAGGATTACAATCCCAGAATTTTGCAATAGCAATTTGTTCTTCATCCAGGTTTTTCACTACATCGTACACCTCCATCATCTCCTTGTAAAACTGACTATTCTTATCCTCACTAAATGGTGTGGGAGGCGGCGGTGTAAACTGTTGAGCAGAATCAATCACCAGCGTACGAATCTCTCGCCAGTGTGGCTCAATTCCATCCATGTAATCCGGAGGTGTTGGTTTCCACATCGCAGGATCTTCCGGTATCGTATACTTAGGAAAGGTCCGTGTTTCATTATACATATCCGTACTCACCCATTTTAAAACGTGGTCACTTACCAACTGTCCATAAGCGATAGAATTATCATACACCTCCTTTGGCATTCCAAGGTCTTTGAACTCCTGATAAATTTCCTTCTGAAACATTTCCATTTTTTCTTCAGAGAAAATCAAAAACTTACCCGTCTTTAAAAAAGCATGGATGCTTGCCAATGGAAAACAGATTTCCTGATCAGCAGCAGGCTGAGGTACATTTTGTAATTCATTTAACTGTCCCTGCAAGGATTGATACTCCGGATATTCATGTCGTAGCACTTCATATGCTGCAACACTTGGATAAACATAGATTCGACTAGCCTGTGGTGGAGAGAAGATATCATGCACTATGATGTCCGTTAAGCGCTTCATTGACCGGTGGAAGTAGGCCGGATTCTTTGCCTCTTCATTATAATTTGGATTCACCTCAGCCGTAAAGCTAGGATCAGTGTTTGATCCGGGACGGCAGCTCCAGGTAGTCATAAAAATACTACCCAGCAATACGAAAGCGATGATTTTACCTATGTGCATAAGAATATAATTTTCTGATCAAAGGACTGCAAAATTACGAAAGATATCATAAACCCGTGCAGCCTGACGCATGACAAATATCAATGGCTGCAGACATTAGATTCTGATATTGCCTTAGGTTATTAACGTTTATTCGCTGGTATTAGCCGCCTCTGATCGACTCCAAGGTATTTTAAGCTTAGAGAAACCCTGCCGTAGGAACTATCCCTACTCGACTTTATAAGTTTTCTTATCCAGACCGATTCCCTTTAAGGTTAAGGATTTAATTTCCTTTGGAAGCTTTTGTTTGAACTGCGTAATGCCTTCGTCAGAGATATCCAAGCCACCCAAACCATTAAGCACAGCTTGTAACATTCCTCCGGCACCCGTAGCAAAATAAGGGTTCGTTCCACCAGCTGTTTCTGCGAGCACCCCGAAAGGAGGCACTTTATTAGGCTCATAGCTTTTGATGAACAATTCGTATGCTTTTTCATGTTCCCCCAGGCGAGCATAGAGCGCAGCGAGCACTGAATTCCCCATTGCTGGTCCACCGGGAGACATCCGAGGTTCGTAGTATCGAAGGTCTTTAAGGATCTCTTCTTTATCCGTGATGATCTTCATGGGGTAAGCTAAAAGATTCGCATCACCTTGTTTGATAATTGCACCATTATAGGTTGCGTTTTCCCGGGTCACTCCATCAGGGAATTTGAGGATTGGAATATTATCCGCCACATGGTTCCAGTCCGGATCAGGAGTCACGCCTAATTCTTGAGCAGCTTGCGTAGCGTAGCGAAGTACGGTAATCGCCATTCCGTTGGTGTAGGCATTATTATCAATATTTTCTTCAAACTCATTTGCCCCAATTACATTATTAATGTCATATTTCCCTGGGCCATTTCGCTCTACCCTGCTCGTCCAGAAATCCGCCACTTCTTTAAGCATTGGATAACCACGTTCGCGCAACCATTCTTTATCTTTTGTCACTTGATAATATTTCCAGAATGCCCAGCCGATATCACCGGTGATGTGGTGTTGAAATGGTCCGGTCAAAGCCCAGACTGGTGTATCTTCTGTCCCTTCTGCACTTGATTCCCAAGGGAACATTGCTCCATCATAGCCATGAGAAAAAGCGTTTAGCCTGGCTGCTTCCAGTCTTTCCCAACGATACTCTAGTAGGGACTTGGCAATCTCTGGTTGTAACATCAAAAGAGGCGGATACATCCAGATCTCAGTATCCCAGAATACATGACCATTATAGCCCAGGCCTGACAAGCCCATCGGCGAAAGGCTGTAAGCCGTACCGGCACGAGCAAATGAATACAAATGGTAAATCGCAGAGCGAACATCTCGTTGCACCTGAATATCTCCATCAATGATGATATCGCTTTCCCATAATTTATCCCAGGCTGCATCGTGACGACGAAGTAATCGTTCTGTTCCTTCCAAGGCCGCAAATATCGTCAACCGCTCTGCTTCGTTATGGCAATCTTCAAAATGCTCTGTAGAAGTTGCAGATGCGACTACACTGAATCGGTAGGTCTCCCCTGCTTTTAGCTGCTTATTAAATTTTGCATAGTGCATATTATAATCCCAGTCCTCATGAATAACATCAGGCTCGGAACCATGCTTCTCTTTAAAAATAAAACTATTCGAAACGGCTACCTTATGTTTTCCGGAAGGGCTCTCCGCAACAGAAGTCAATAAAGGAATTGTCACATGGGGTCGATCAATCTCGCTGTATAAATTACGCACATCGTTCAGGTGATTCGGCGCTTCAATTACGGACATTGGTGTAATACGGCAGGCTTCCTTTGCGGTGACTTCTACCATCACCATTGATGTAAATGGTAGGTGACGCAAGGCCATCATCGTATGTTTTACACTTACTTTTCCTCCAACATCAAAGCTTGTGGTAAGTGCAGCTTTTTTCATATTGAGCACTTGCCGATAGTTAGAGATATTATTTCGATTAACACGGACACCATCAACCTCCAGATTCATATTGACATGATTGAAAGTTTTGAGGATGTTAGATACCCGGCCGCGCTGATAGTAGTCGTAGACTCCGTTAAGGACAACGTCCTGTACCCGCATGGGTTCGGGCGAGGATACGAGTCCGATCATGCCGTTAGCACAAGTGATACCAAAATAATTATTAGGGTCAAAGTCCTGAGCAGTAATTGTCCAGGCATCATTATTAGATTGCGCAGTTGCAAATTGCAGTAAGCCCAATAAGCCTAGGAAAAGTAAAGTTCTCATTTTTTTAATTTTATATTTTCGGTAATATATTGGCCAACTTTTTTACCCTGGTCAACGCCGTATTCAATGGCTGGACGAAAATGAATCCCACCGTATAAGCGACTAATCGCAGCCTCATCCGCTGCATCATAAAAGGAGTCAAAGGTTCTGGCAGGTAAGCCATACTCTACCTCTGTACTATCTACAAATGCGAAGTTATCCCCAAACAAATTAGTCAGCGCAACCGAGGATGCCGCTGAGATTACACTGTGCCCACTGGTATGCTCCGGAAACGGAGGCGTCTGTAATAAAGGCAACCAATCCTGGTTTACATATTGATTGATAACCGTTTCAGGGCGTGTCAGATTACTTCGATATTTTTCGTCCCAGCAACTGATAAATGCATCGAATAAAGAAATCGCCACAAGCGTATATGCCGCAGTGGTTTCCATAAAATCAGCATTGGCTTTTTTGGTAGCAATTTGTGTAATGCCCATCCAATGTCCTCCGGGAGAAATCTTTTTGGTCGCAAACATGATGTGACCCTCTACATGAGATACAAAGGGATTACAATCCCAAAATTTCGCAATCTCAACATGTTCCGGTTCTGCCTCTGATACCGCATTATATACTTCCATGGTCTCCTGATAAAACCGGCTGTCTTTTTCAAGACTAAAGGCTGTAGGAGGTAAAGGGACGAATTGTCTGGCTGAATCCAGCACCAGCGTTCTGATCGTATTCCAATGAGGTTCAATACCATCCATGTAATCGGGCGGTGTTGGTGTCCAGCGTTCTGGATCTTCCCTTACATCATACTTTGGAAAAGAGCGGGTTTCTTTATAATTATCCGTACTCGACCATTTAACAATTGCTTCGCTCATCGCTTCGCCGTAGGCCAGCGAACGGTCAAAGACCTCCTGCGGGATACCAATTTCTTTAAACGCTTCCAAAAGCTCATCCTGGAAAGCGATCAGTTTTTGTTCAGAAAAAATGAAATTTTTGGATGTTTGCAAAAAGGCATGAACACTAGCCAAGCCATAACAATAGGCTTTATCTTTTTCAGGCTTTGGTAAGCCTGCTAAGCCATCTAACTGTCCTTCGAGTGATTGGTAATTCGGATACTGGTGAATGAGCACCTGATAGGCCGCTACACTAGGATAAACATAATTTCGGCTTGCTACCGGAGGGGAGAAGATATCATGGACGATTACATCCGTCAGACTTTTCATAGACCGATGGATGTACTCCGGCTGAAGCGCATCTTCCTGGTAATTTGGGTTGACTTTTTCTGTTTTACAGCCGAATAGGCTAACTAGCAAAAGCGTAAAGATGATTACTTTATTCTTCATTATTCAAATCACTTTGAGTAGTTAGAGAACATTTAACTCCTGTTTGGGCTGATGTCTTTTCGTTTTACTTCGGCATTCTCAAAATATATTGAGTATCGTTATTTACACTGATTAAATACTCGTCCTTTCCCATTGGCAGAATGCCACGAGTATTAAGATTTGCAGGAAGAGGTAGTTGTTGATAATTTTCAAAGGTACCCGTTGCGGCATTGAAATCTTTATACATTCCTCCACTATTCGCAGTATTCTTCCCAAGCTCGGTAAGATAGTCGTGGTAATTCCCGACGAATAATAAGTTACCTTCATCATTGATACTAAATTCCTGAATAGTACTCAGCTGCGCATTAAAGGGTAAGGGTTTGCCTTCGTATTTTCCATTCTCAGACAGATAGACCATGGAACGCAATTCCTTTATTTGTTTACGCTCTACAATACTCTCAGCTTTAATTTGTTGAAAGTCTTTGATATCCTGAACACTAGAAAAGGCATCATAAGTAACGAACTGCTTGCGCACCGAAGGTACTTGTGAGACCAGCTCATCCATTGAAGTAAATGGTAAGTAAGTCGAAAAGTAAGGATAGAAAATCAAAGGCTCTGTTTGCCCGTTTTCATCCATATCCATGACGTAAAGTTTGACTGGTTTTTCAGGGGATGCTTTCCATTTAAAGTTAGCTCCTGCATTACCGGCAATAATATCGAGTTGTCCATCCTGATTAAGATCTTCGAGGTAGATGGTATTCCAAAGGCCTGCACTTTGTCCAAGGCCCAGCTCGTCTGATTGAAGTTGAAAAGTTCCGTCCCCCTGATTTACGAGTACTCCAATATTCATCCAATCGCCACAGAAAACCAAGTCAATATCCTGATCACCATCAATGTCTGCCCACTTACTATCTGTTAATAATCCAAGTCGTTCTTTCAAGGCAATATCAACACCAAAGCCTCCTTTATTTTTTAGCAGGAAGCTATAAGGAGACAGTCCATAAGAACTGGGGATAGACCGTGCGCCAATAAATATATCTTCGAAGCCATCGCCATCAAAATCCGCAACCGCAATTGAGCTTCCGTTCGTATGCGGAAGCGAGAGCGGTAGTCTTTTTAAATTACCCTTTCCATCATTGAGATAGATCCGATCTTCTAGTTGTTTGTTTAATTCTTTTTCATCATTCCCACCACTAACAACATAAAGATCAAGATCACCATCTTTATCGAAGTCTATTACCGCAGCATCTACATCTTCATATTTTGCGTCTTTCTTGAAATCGAGATTCCCTTTTTGCTCAACGAATTCCCCAGCTTTCCGAAGGAACAAACGTGGCTCCTGGTATCTCGCACCTCCAAAAAACAAATCCTTTTGTCCGTCTTGATCAAAGTCTTCGTACACGACCGCCGGGCCTTCTCTGGATAACAGTTCCGGTATTAATTTGTCTGCATTATAATCATCAAACTTATTTTCGATATGCCGAATTTGCAGTTGCTCTAAACTTCCCGCTACTGCCTGCTGCGGGGAGAACACATATGGTTTGGTATCTGCTCCCTTTTTAATTTCATGTAACTGATTAAGTGCAAGACCTTTAAATACCTCCTTAGTTCGGTCCGGCCAGATCACAACTACTGAATCTATCGTTGTCATATCGCCTAAACCAAAATGCAAATTGTGGCTACTGGAGGACTGATAGCCTCGTGTTGTAACATACTGTTGTGTTTTTATTAATTCGCCGGTGTACACTTTGACGATAGCATCCTTGGAAGTTTGAGCAGTATTAGCATTGATTAGACTAATGGATACATAATTATTCCCCTTAGTTGAATTTGCTAATAGAGTGGCTTCGGCATTAATATTATTGACAATTAAATCAAGATCTCCGTCTTTGTCAAAATCTGCATATGCAGCTCCATTCGAGAAAGTGGGTGAACCGATTGTAGAATTTGTCAATTCCGAAAAACTAAGATCATCATCTTGAGTAAAGAGGATATTTTTTAATTTTTGTGCAGGCATTTTACTAAGAAAAGCATCCAATTGCGCTTGAGTCAAACGCTCATTTGCACCAGCGTTTTGGGTATTGACAAACTTAATGTAATCCAAATCATTAGGCCGCTTTACAATCCCGTTAGTAATAAAGATATCGTTGCGGGTATCATTATCAAAGTCTTGCAACAGGACGGACCAACTCCAGTCGGTCGCATAAGTATTCGTCATCAAAGCAATATCCGAAAACTGATGATCAGGCATTTGCAATTGCAAATGGTTACGAGCGTATTGATCTTCAAATCCAAACGTTGACCTTATCTTAAAAACCTGATCGGTATCTTCTCCTCCTGATTTGAGGGCAACGACTTCATCATAAGGGAGCATATCTGTTGTAAAGATATCTTGCAGACCATCATTATTCATATCTGTGATGTCAACCCCCATGGTAAATTTTGAACAATGATTGAGTACGCCTGGCATTGATTCCTTAAACGACTGACCTTGATTATTGAGGTATACATAATCGTTTTCATGGAAGTCATTACCCACATAGATATCCGTCCAGCCATCATTATTGATATCTGCGGTTATCACACATAAACCATAGCCCAATGCACTGCTGTAGATGCCTGCTTCCGCACTTACATCGACAAACTTCGCTTCCGCTTCGTTTAATCGATTTTCGTAAAGTCGATCTCCTGAAAGTTCGTCTAATTCATTTCGTTTGGAAATTTTACCGTAGCTTCTCACAGAATGAACAGAATGGTTGAGCAGGTACATATCCAAATCACCATCCCGGTCATAATCAAAAAAGGAAGCCTGGGTTGAATAACCGGAGAAGTCTAATCCATACTGCCCGGCGGATTCCGTGAAAGTCGCATCTCCATTATTGATGTATAATTCATTATGTGTTGCCTCACCAGAGATAGGCGCAACCTTACAAACGTAGATATCCAGTAAACCGTCACCATTTACATCGTCCATTGATACTCCGCTGGACCAATCAGAATTGGTCTTGATGCCACTTTGGTTTGTAATGTCTGTAAACTTTAAATCCCCTTGATTTAAAAAAAGTTTGTCCTGACCTTGGTTAGCCGTCAGCATAACATCTTCTAAGCCATCGCTATTAATGTCGCCAACGGCGACTCCTCCTCCATTATAATAATAGAGGTATTCCAAGATATTTAGTTCGCTAGTTGGATTAAGGTTATTCGAAAAAGAAAGTCCACTTGCCGTACTATTCTTTTCTGTAAAAAGAGCTGCGGTCGTTGCCGATTCTATTTGTGGTTCAGTATTACAGGCCAGTGTAAGCAACAAAAAAAGGAAGACTATATACTTGTTATGCATGGTTATATTTTTGGTGCCTGATGAGGGATAAAACCATCAAAGCACTGAAGTTGTTTTTATCTTTAAAAAGAATCAATGCTCCCGTTTCAGCGGGTGAGTCCTGATAATTCGTGTAAACGAATATCAGGATGAAGGATCAGCGAATGAAAAAAATACAATTGCTAGTATCGGAACGTTACCAAAGAATCCCGGCTAACATTCGCCATCAGTAATTTATCCAAAAGGATAAAATCTCTTATCTCTCCTTTGACCTGGAAGCCGCTTCCTTCTTTTTTCAAAGCAAATTTATTCCCTCCAAGGTTTTCAAGATACTGCCCATAACTTCCATCATAAATTCCCATCTCTGGAAGCACATAATACAGATTACCTCCCAAAAGAATGTCCTCATCTCCATCCTGATCAAAATCAGCAGTCTCTATTGCATACACGGGACTAAACTGTACCTCTGGTGGCAGCGGCGCTGCTTCAAATTTAAAGTCGCCCTGATTAATCAGTAATACCGTCTTCAGCTGATTAGTCTCCAAAACCTTAGCCTGGGTCAATTCTTCTGGTGTAAATATCGTTTGAATATCCGCATTCTTAAAAGATTCAAAATCCGGAAATCTTTTCTTGATTACTTTCATCTGGTCGATCAGATTATGTCGAAGAGCATAGGGATATTCTTTACCGTCTTCAGCTTCAAAAGTCATGATCCCTTCGGGCATTCCATTCGAATCAAAGTCAGAAAAATAAAGCTTGATTGGTTTATCGACAGAAGCTTTGAAACGGCTATTTTCTCCGAGGTTACCTGCAAGGATATCAAGATCTCCGTCATTATCTGCATCAAAGAGATGTATTCTGTTCCACCAGCCTTTAAGTCCAATATTCGCATTGATTTTTGCTGGTGCAAACTTTCCCTGATCTCCGGCAAATACTTTTAACTCCATAAACTCTCCGAGTACCACAAGGTCAAGTTGCCCATCTTGATTAATATCTGCAAAGGAGGCATCCGTGACCATCCCGATATTATTCAGGGCAGGGCAAAGGCTTTCGGTGGCATTAGCAAAGTTGCCTTTACCGTCATTTACCAGCAGATAAGACGAGCATGCCGCACCGAACTGTCCTACTTTGACTCGCTCCCCAACAAATAAATCTTCATCTCCATCTCCGTCAAAATCTGCATGTGCCACAGCGATACTACTTATTTTATTTTTGCTATCCGGTAGTTTCTGATCACTAAGGCTAAAATTCCCTTTGCCATCATTCATCAATAAATGGTCAAAGAAGAACTCAGAATATTCTGACAATTCCACTCCGCCGCTGGTCAGGTACATATCAAGGTCGCCGTCCTGATCCACATCAACTAACAAACATTGTGTATGCTCGGCTTCTTTAATTTTCATGAGGTCATCCGTTGGCGCTTGCAAAGCAAATTGTTGATTTCCTTTATTCAAAAATATTTCTGTTAGTTGTCCTTTCGCTCCCGGAAAAACTAAATCAACATTTCCATCACCATTGACATCTCCTTTAGCAACTCTCCCTCCTTCATTGCTCCGCATATGATAAATCAATCGCTCCCGGTTGAAGTCAACATATTTATTTTCGTTTTTCACGTATTGCAGGGGACTTGAAATTTGTTGGAAGTCTTGCGACGCAGATGTAGTTGCACTCGTTCCTTCTTGCGCATTTTGTTCCTTAACCGTAATCATCTGATTGGTTTCAACCTGCGAGACAATACTCTTTTTCCCAGTCGGCCAGACCACTTCAACATCTACTTTGGCGGCGGCGGCCAAGCCAATGTTCGGTCTGAAATCCATACTGGATTGAAAACCTCTGGTCGGGACATTTTCGTAAAAGTAACTTTGGTTACCATCTTTCACCGTAATCTTAGCCCCAATTCCAAAAACGTTAGGCGCTTGCCCTTCCAGTTGAATTTTGATATAATTGGCCTTTGCTGGATTCAGTGTATTTTCATAAATAAAGCAAGGCATATTTACATTATTCACGACGAGGTCAAGGTCTCCATCGTTATCTAAATCTCCGTAGGCGGCGCCATTTGAAAAACTCGGGGTCAACAAACCACTTTCTGTGTACTCTTCAAAATGTAATCCGTCCAGGTTTTTAAAAGCATGATTCGTCACCTTATTAGAAGGAATGATATCAACGAGTTCTTTGTAGTTTACGCCTTCTTCATTGATCACTGACTTCATCACCGCTTCATTCGAAATATATTGTAGATAGTCCTGGTTTGTCAAATCTTTGTAGATACCATTGGCCACAAATAAATCTTTGAAACCATCATTATCCATATCAAAAAACAGTGCTCCCCAGCTCCAGTCCGTAGCATCTACACCAGCGAGTCGAGATACTTCGCTAAAGGTGTTATCCCCGTTGTTACGTTGCAGTACGTTTCTGGTAAATTGATGGTGGTAACCATTTGCCACATTATACTGATATTTGTTCCAGTTTTCGAAAGTAGTTACGGTCTTGAGCCTTTCGTATTCTGCGGGCAGCATCTCTGTAACAAACAAATCCGCATTACCATCATTATTGATGTCTGCTGCATCCGCCCCCATTGAAGCGCCACTAATAGAATGCATCTGGTTAACAAGATCTTCCTGAAAGGTTCCGTCCTGTTGATTGAGATAAAGATAGTCTCGCTCGAAAAAGTCATTAGAGATAAAGATATCCAGCCAGGAATCATTATTAAAATCACTTACGGTTACTCCCAGACCAAAGCCAATAACACTTCCATAGACCCCGGCGATTTCACTAACATCATAGTATTTTCCGTCCCGGTTTTCCATTAGCTTATCTCCTCCGAGTTCGTCCCGTTTTGGGCGTTCATTCTTCCGTAGATTAAAACTACCAATTGCCTGATAGGAGTTATTCAGGATATAGGCATCCAGATCTCCATCCTTATCATAATCAAAGAAAACGGTATGGGTAGAGTAGCCTTTATCATTGAGGTTGTATTCTGCTGCGGCTTCTTCAAACTGAAGGTTTCCTTTATTAATGAAGAGTTCGTTTTCTTTATTATCTCCTTTAATATCTCCGGAATTACAAACGTAAATATCAAGTAGCCCATCTCCATTAATATCAACAAAAGTAACTCCTGTGGACCAGGACTTTTCGCCTTTCACTCCTGCCTGCTCCGTGATATCTTCAAAAGTAAAATTTCCTTTATTGAGGTATAGTTTATTTTCTGACTGATTAGAAACCAGGTACATATCCACCAGGCCATCATTATTGACATCTCCTAAAGCAACTCCTCCTCCATTATAGAAATTACGATATTTATAAACATTGAACTCTGGTGTAGAGGTAAGGTTATTCGAAAAATCGATGCCTATTTTCTCATTATCCATCAATTCGAATAATGGTCCAGAATCCTGCTCCTTACTACAAGAGGTGAAAGCAAGTATACCAAGAAGCAGACCTGTTAAACGCGTAGTAATTTTCATTCAAGTATTAATTTTAAAGTCTTAGAAATTAAATCGCTAAGTACGTTTTACATAGAAAGGGAATGCTCTTTTCGTAAATCCTGAATTTTGACCGTAACATCTTTATTAGAAAGTGGATACATAAGGATTTGACGATTCCCGTCAACTTTGGCGTAGGCTTTCTTCTCCTCATCCAGTTTGATTTCTATAAATGGATTACCAGAGTACTCCTTCATATATTTTTCCCGGAGTTTTTCCATTAGCGCCTCAGACTGATAAGTTTCATTCCACGGAGACCACTTCATATAACTCATCTTCATATGCATGCCGTGCATAACCTTTTGCTTATCAAAGATCCCATAAAAAAGCATTTCAACTTTGTCAGAATCAGCAATGGTAGAATCCATGACCATTATGTGTTTGGCAAACTGATTACCCGGTCCTTGTGCGACTAATTTTTGTTTATTCAAATTCCAGCAAATATCAAAGAACTCTTTCCGGGTTTGGCCCATCTTCATTCCAAAAATCAGATCTTCATGAATTTCTCCGGATTTCAATTCTGCTTTTACCACTTTAGAATACTCTGATTCACAAGCAGTGAAGAGTATTCCCAAAATCAAAAAGAAAAGTAATTTTTTCAACACGACTTTATTATTTAATTGTCCTAATATTTATAAATCTTAACCTGCTGATTATTTACGCCAATTAAAACTTCATTTTCCGACAGGTTTTCGAATGCTCTAATCTCTCCGCTAATATTTAGAGGGAAGACCTTTGCATACCTTATTTCGTTCCCGCTTTTTGCTCCCTTTAACAACCATCCTTTTGAAGCATCATCTCTTCCAAATTGTGGTTTGGTTAAGTAATGATTCCCACCTATCAAAAAATCCAGGGTTCCATCCTGATCCACATCACTTGTAGTCACTGCATGGATAGAAGAGAATTGGACTTCAGCTGGTAGCGGCTGTTCTTCAAAACGATTGTCTTTTAAAAGATACAGTTTACTTTCCAGGGTATTCAGCGAAAGCTTTATACTTTGTTCTAATTGTTCTTCAGAAAACAAATCGCCCATGGTCGCTCCTGCATAATCTTTATAGTAAACGTATTTGCGTTTCAACACAGGTAATTGAGACATTAATTCATCCATATCCAGTGAAGGATAAACCTTATTATTGACCTGCTCCGCTAGGATTTGTTCCTGGCTACCATTTGCATCAAAATCATTAATGTACAATAGGTGTTGTGAGGTGACTGCGCTATTCTCTCCGACATTACCTACAAATAAATCCGGGGTCCCGTCCTGATTAAAATCATCAACCAGCACCGTATTCCAAAGACCTTTAGTATTTGCAAGTCCGAATGATTCATTTGCCAGCTTAAACTGCCCCTCGTTATTAACGAATATACTGATGTCCATCCATTCCCCGACAACAACAAGATCCAGTAAACCATCAGCATTGAAGTCTGCCCATTTTGCATCGGTAATTATTCCCAGGTTTTCGAATGCAGGTGTATTAACTAGTTCGAAATTATTCGCTCCGATATTTTTGAATAGATACCCTGAGCCTGGCAAACCGTAAACATTATTACTATTCTGATCTCCCACAAATAAATCAGGTAAACCATCATTATTATAATCACCAATAGTAACAACTCCGGTAGCGATTGGGTTCGAGAATGGAATTGCATTTTTGCTTTCCTCAAAGCGCCCGTTTCCTTCGTTGATATAGAGCACATCATGATACTCATTTGCCTTTGGTGAAAATGCGGTACCACCGTGAGCAATATAAAGATCTTGATCTCCATCCTGATCGCTATCAAAAAATACGGCATCAACGACTTCGGACCGTTTCTTATTCGCAAAAGGTGCAGTAACTTCTTTAAGCTCCTCTTCATTAAAGATAAACAAGCTGGAAGTTTGCTCTTTTCCGCCTCCTGTAAAAATCATTTTTGAATTTCCATCTTCATTCACTGCAATTGCGGGCCCAGCGGAAGTGTTCATCTTAAAAAGTAATCGCTCCCGATTAAATTGATTGAATTTTAGTTGACGATGTACAAAACTTAAGGTATCCACCAAAGTGAGTATATTCTGATTACTCGCTGATAATACCGCTGACATTTCTTGTGTATTATCGCTGCTCTCTTCAAACTCGTAACTAGTGTTAATCTTAACATCTCTTTTCGTAATGGATTGTCCATTTGGCCAAATAATCTTTAGGCTATCTATACCTTGGCATTGTCCAAGTCCGATGGATAAATGATTAGAGACACTAGACTGAAAGCCCCTTGATGGATATTGTTCGGTCATAAAGGTTTGCCCGCAAGCATAAGCAATAGTTTTTGCGCCGACAGCACGGGTATTTTTACCTTTTCCTTTTAAAGAAATGCTGATAAAATTGTGGTTTAAGCGTTCGCTTTTGTTCTCATAAACAAAGGACGGTGCGTTTACATTATTAAACACCAGGTCAAGATCTCCATCATTATCTAAATCTCCATAGGCGCAACCATTGCTAAAGCTCTTTGCTCCAAGACCCCATTCATCAGAGTAATTCTCAAAGTTAAAATCTCCCATATTCTTAAATGCAAAATTAGATACTGCCTCCGATGGCATTGCATCAATGAGCTTGGTAATCGCATTATTTCCTCCTTCATCTATGGAGTTTTTGACCTTGGAGTCATTGGCCATAAAGGCTAAATAATCCCGATCTAACAAATCTTTATAAATGCCATTTGCTACTACAATATCTTTTAAACCATCATTATCAAAGTCTTGCATCAGGCAGGACCAACTCCAGTTTGTCGCCTCTACCCCGGCCTTTCGACCAATTTCCAAAAAACCTGCAGCGCCCATATTGCGCTGAAGCATATTTCTTGGAAATTGATGAGCGTAGCCTTTGGATACTGCTAAGGAGTATTTTTTCCAGGAGTCATAAATGGCTTTCGTTTTCTTTCTACCCGATGTACTTGGCAACATCTCCGTAATCATCAGGTCCGGTAAGAGGTCATTATCAAGGTCCGCAACGTCAGCGCCCATTGACCCCAGAGGAAAACATTCAAAAAAGGACTCCCCAGATTCTACAAAAGATTTTCCTTCCTGATTGAGATATAAATAGTCTTTTTCAAAAAAATCATTGGACACATAAATATCGGTCCATCCATCCAGGTTAAAATCACTTAGGGTAATCCCTAATCCAAACCCTATTTCACTACTAAAAATGCCAAGTTCCTGAGATACATCAACGAAGCGACCGTCTCTGTTTTCGAAGAACTTATTCCCGTTCTCACTATATTCTTTTCTTCTGTCTTTTACCAGGTCAAAACCTCCGATGGATCTTAGAGAGTTATTGAGCAGGTAGCAGTCCAAATCTCCATCTCTATCATAATCAAAAAAAGCAGCCTGGATTGAAAGGCCAGTAACATCCAGTCCGTAAGCTGCGGACTGTTCCTCAAACTCGAGATTTCCTTTGTTGATAAACAACTCATTATATCTATGTTCGCCACCAGGTTTCCCTGCCTTACATACATAAAGATCGAGTAAGCCATCACCATTAATGTCTACAAAACAAGCGCCGGAAGACCATACATCCGAACAGGCCAAACCTGTTTTTTTCGTTACATCCTCAAACTCCCAGTTTCCTTTATTGAGGAACATTTTATTATCTACTACATTCCCGGTAAAGTATACATCAATAAGACCATCGTTATTAATATCTCCCAAAGCCACACCACCACCATTGTAAAAATTACGGTACGTGTAAGGATTAAATTCTTCTGTATAATGGAGTTCGTTAGTGAAAGGAATAGTATCATCACTCTTAAGGGTAAAGAGTCGATCATCATCATTACTACACGCTTGCAAAAAGATTAGAAAGAGGGCAGCACCGTAAAGTAGCAAACGATTTTGGGCTAGCATTTTTTGTATAGTCTTCTAAATAAAACCTAAAATTAATGAAAAAGGGTTACCTCCGAAGAGGTAACCCCTAAATTTAATATCTTAAATTCATATTAGTACCCAGGGTTCTGCGAAAGCGTTCCACCTGAAGCTTGAATTTGATCGAATGGAATTGGGAATAAGTTTACGTGATCCGAAGGATCCGCAGGGTGTTCCCACCAAGCATCATTGTATTTTCCGAAACGGATCAAGTCCGTTCTACGGCTTGTTTCCTGGAACATCTCACGACCTCTTTCTGCAAGGAAACCATCCGCGTCAATACTACTTAAAGCAGATACACGAGCTCTTTCTCTTACAACGTTTACGTCAGGAAGTGCCATACTCCAGTCTCCAGCATCTCTAGCCATAGCCTCTGCACGCATTAAGTAAACATCTCCAAGTCGAAGAACCGGGAAGTCATTACTCATGTCAGGACGACCAAATTGCTTAAAGCTGAATTTACCAGGACGAGCACCAGCCTCACGAAGAGAGTTAGGTGTTAACTCATTGATTGATGGAGTGTAGCTTAATACAAGATTTCCATCATCAGATGCATAATCAAGTACTGCAGAACCACCAAAATCTAACTGGTCACCAACGATGAAACTAGCTTGCTTACGAGCATCTCCATCTTCGAAAGAATTATAGAATTCTTCCAAAGTTGCGTACCCATTCCAAGGCTGAGCATCAAAGTTCCAAGTAAACTGACTTGAGTAGTGAAGATTCATTTGAGAGAAGTTCATACCTCCTGCACTCGCTTCATCATAGAATACAGCGAAAATGTGCTCAGGATTACCTTCATTATTCGCAGCAAATACTGCAGCGAATCCTTCCAGCTCATCTGGGTCAGCTTCTACACCTGCACGTTTACCTAAGTTGGCAACTGTACAACCTTCACCACAAAGACGGTAAACACCACTATCAATGATGTAACCAGCAGCTGCTGCTGCTTCCGCCCATCTTGCAGTTCCTGTGTATACTTCAGCGTTTAGGTATAACTTAGCTAAGAAACCTAAAGCTGCAAATTGATTAATCTGGTATGCACTTGCATCAGTACCCAATGGGCTATTTGTTAGATCCATAGTACTAGATACTTCAGAAATATCTAAAGCAGCTAATAACTCTGACTCTACAAAATTAAATACATCAGAACGACTTGATTGAGCAACATCAACACCTGGCTCAACAATCAACTTAACGTTTCCGAATAAGTCTAATAGTCTCCAGTAGAAATATGCTCTCAAAGCACGTGCTTGAGAAGTTTGATTAGCATCTAAAGTACCACCAGCTAATAATTCGTTTACCGTGTTAATAGCACCATAAGTTTGGTTCCATGTTCCGTTAACGAATGCGTGAGTAGGACCATAAGTGTGCTGGTGTAACTCAATTAAGATACCACCATCAAACCAGTCACCACCTTTAGCACAGATTACCATCTCATCAGATGGAATTTCCTGTACAGAGTAATATCCACCGTGGTTAGCTGTACCTGCGTTCCTTAATTCCGCATAAGCAGCAGACAAAGGAGTACTCTCTTGTCCTCCAGAACCACCAGATACACCTTCCACCGTGATATTAGTTGTTACATCTCCTACCAACTCTTCTTCAAGATCGGTACAAGACTGTATTGCGAATAATACCGCAACAGCAAATAATATTTTCAAAAATTTATTCATAACTAAAATCTTTTAGATTTAGAAATTTAAGTTAACACCTAAGATAAACGATCTAGATGAGAAGTAGTTGTTTCTTCTTTCTATACCAGGAGACAAAACGTCAGATCCTTGATCAACAAGGTTTGGCTCTGGATCGATACCTGTATAGTTAGTGATTACAAATGGATTCTGGAAAATTAAAGATACATTCATACCTGTAAAAGCAGAATTCTCAAGTGCAATTCTTCTAGAAATCGTTAAGTTATCTAATTTGAAGAAATCAGCTTTCTCAACATATAAAGAACTAAATCGAGCAGTTGTTAAACCATCAACTGCCTTATCAGTGTTAACAAAGTTATACGAAGACTGAGTTGATAATCTTGGCTCATAGAAAGCACGGAATGTGTTTACTAAGCTGTGACCAAAAGCTCCTCGGAAGAAAGCATTGATCGACCAATCACCAATAGTAACTTGGTTAGTCCATCCTAATTCTAAATCAGGTAAACCATTACCAAGCACTTCAAAATCCACATCTGGATCTAATGCTCTATCCTGAGCAGTGATTAGTTGACCATCACCGTTCACGTCAGCAAATACAGGGTTACCTTCTTCTACACCAGTGAAAACAGGTCCCCAGATATTTCCAATCTCTTCACCAACCTTTACTAATAACATGTTCGTACCATTCTGACCAGGAGAACCTAAGTTTGCTCTGGTTTCTGCATCCAATACATATTCTTCAAGAACTGTTTTGTATGTAGATAATACGATACCTGTGTTATAGTTTACATTAGAATTACGAACAACATCATAATTCAAAGCTAATTCAAGACCTTGAGTATTTAATTTACCAGCGTTCTCAAAACGTCTGTCTACACCAAATACAGCAACATCAACTGTTCTTTCTAGGATGAAGTCAGAGATATCACGGTTATAAAGATCTAATGTTGCAGATAATTTACCAGCAGTAATTTCAACACCTAAGTTGATCTCTGCTTTCTCTTCCCACTGTAGATCCGGGTTAGCAGCTCTTGCCAACTCTGTAGAAACAGCACCAGTAGCACCATCGTTTACGATGTTTCTTACTTCTTGTGCCAAACCACTCTGACCAGGAAGTGCACCAGTAACCCCATAACCTAAACGTACTTTGAATAAATCAACACCTCCAATATCAAGGTATCTGTTTAAGTCAACACCAACACCAAATGCTGGGAATAATCCCCATTTGTTGTCCACTCCGAGTTTAGTTGAACCTTCACGACGAAGAGAAGCATTAACGAAAATTGCATTATCAAATGTAAAGTTCGCACGACCGAAGAATGCAATAATTTTATTTGTAGGAGAAGCATTACTACCTGCACCAATAAAACCTGCATTATTCAAATCCTGAGAAGCCTCAATCAACTTACTGAAATCCAAATCATTATTTGGGAAGTCACCAATGCTGAAGAACTTATCAAAGAAATCGTCCTCCTGGTAAGAGTAACCTGCTGTAACTCTAAGGTCAGATTGACCAAAAGATGTTAGGTAAGTTGCAAAACCTTCATATAAGTTGAAAGTAAAATCAGACTCATAGAATTCTGCTAAACCTTTACGAGTTGGGCTAGTTGCATTACCACGGAAATTAGCCGTAGTTGGTGCATATTGATTATTGTTAATATCTGTTCTTTGCTGTGCAACACGGAAATTAACTGTCAAGCTAGGCATTAAGTCATATGCCAAGTTTACGTTATAATTAAACTCTCTTCGCTCCGTTAAGTTTCTATTCTGCTCTGCAATAGACACAGGATTAAAACTATCAAATAGACCTAATGTCTCGAAGTATCCTCCAAACTGATCACTGTTGAATGGGAAAGGAGAATTTACACCTAGAACAGGAGCCGTAGGGTTGTACAATACAGCATAACGAAGTGCTTCAGTATAACCATTTTCTTGATCTCTGTGCGTGTAAGAGGTATTAAAATCAATCTTCAATTTGTCATTGAATGCTCTTGAAGAGAAATTCAAACGAGTGTTGAATTGATCATAACCGGTATTAATCAAAATACCATTCTTTTCACGAATGTTTGCAGAAATACGGAAAGAAGAATTAGATCCGATTCCACCAGAAGCAGATAGCCCGTGATTGTGGCTAAATGGATTCTCGGTAACTTCGTCAATCCAATCTGTTTGGCTTCCTAGATCCGTACCACCAGCAGCAACAAACTCAGTAGGGCTCAAACGCTGAGTTGCATTAACTGCAGACTCTGTTGAAAACTGAGCATTGTAGGACCATTTTACATCCTGAGATGCAGTTCCTTTCTTGGTTGTTACGATGATTACACCACTAGAACCTCGAGAACCATAGATCGCAGCAGCAGATCCATCTTTTAACACACTAATGCTTTCGATATCATTAGGGTCAACATTTTGCAATGATGCACCGATAACTCCATCGATAACAACTAATGGCTGAACGTTTGCTCCAACAGTAGAAAGACCTCTCAAGCGAATAACTGCTTGTTGATTCGGATCTCCTCCTCTGTTGTAAACTTGCAAACCAGCAACCTTACCTTGAAGTAATTGAGCTGGATCAGCTATCACCCCTTGGTTGAAATCTTTAGCAGATACTTCTACAACTGAAGAAGTAATCTCTTTCTCTTTTTGAGTACCATAACCAGTAACTACGATCTCGTCCAAAAGCGTACCAGCAGATAATTCAACGTCCATGACATTGGAAGCTCCAATATCCTGAATCATTGTAGAATAACCAGTATAAGTAATTTGGATTTGAGTAGCACCCTCAGGTACTTCAACTGAATACTTACCGTCGAAGTCGGTGATCGCCCCCGTTCCGGTACCCACTACGGCAACCGAAGCCCCGATAAGAGGCTCTTTGGTTTCTGCATCAGTCACCGTACCTGTCACTGTACGTTGAGCCATTGCAAAAGTCCCCATTGCTACGAAAAGCAATAGCAATGCATACTTTAAGTTGAAATTAAGTTTCATACACTATTAGGGTTTTGTTAATAATAAATACCTATTTCCAATTAATATAATGACTATTTGACCCGATTTTCAAAATGATATAAATCAAAAACAAGGGGCCAAATATGCAAAACATTCAAAATAAAAGCTCAGGAAAATGAGGGACACAACAAAAAACAAGTTAAAGTGTCTGTATTATTACGTGTGATACTTATCGAAAAGTATCGGTTAATTTGGTTACTAAGAATTCTTAGAAACTTAGAAAAAACAAAATAATGTTAGGATTTCAGATTGGTAGTACGAGCAAGAAATAAGGCCAAAGATATAAATTATTTAAACATTTAGTTAAATTAATATGATAAAATGTTAAAGGATTCTAGCTTATTAACGTAAATAATCTACCTTTCGCTTCTCCTTATTCCTGAGATGTGCCTGCTGCAATAATAGTACCGAAGAGTATGAGACTTTTATATTTAATCTTGGTGTTTTTGCTAGCGATTATCAAACCGATTGACGCTCAAAGAATTACTGGTGGTGGTAAACGACTAGATATTCCCTTTGAGTTAGAAAATGATTTCATAGTCGTTGATGTAAAAATCAATCGAATCCTTTATCTAAAGTTCATTTTTGATACAGGTGCTGAGTATACCATCATGACTAAAAGGGAGTACGCGGACCTTATGGGCATACGTTACGAAAGAGAATTCCGAATTCTTGGATCTGATATGACTACCGAATTAGTCGCTTATTTGGCAAGAGGAATTACCTTTAGCATGGGTGAGATTGAAGCTGCAAGACAAGATATCCTGGTCATGGGAGATGATTATTATAAATTCGAAGCCATAACAGGTGTAGACGTTCATGGTATCATCGGAGCTAACTTTTTTAATCGCTACATTGTAAGAATTGACTATGATCGCCAGGTCATTAGCCTTTTTGATCCAAATAAATTTACACCATCCAAGAAATTCACACCAATCCCGGTTGATATATACAAAAATAAAATATACTTGACCGCAGCATCCAAACTACTCCCACAAGATAGTTCCGTCCAGCTAAAATACTTGCTGGATACCGGCGCCAGTTTATCTTTGATGGTATTCACAGACACGGATGATGCACTCAAACTCCCGGAGAATGTGATCCGAGGCAATATCGGTAGAGGCCTTGGCGGTGAGATCGAAGGATTTATGGGTAGATTTTCGGAGTTAAGCATCGGGCCTCACAAACTCAACAACCTCGTTGGAAACTTCCAGGAGATTTATCCTTTTATGAATACTTCAGAGCGAAACGGTCGTAATGGCCTCATAGGTAATTCTGTCCTCAAACGTTTTGAGATTATTATTGATTACTACAAACAAATCATCTATCTGCGCCCTAATCGTAGTTTCAAACGTAAATTTAAATTTGATCGGAGTGGAATTGTTTTCGTCGCAAGTGGTGATAACCTGGATCAATATGTCGTCAATTTCGTTATTCCAGGATCCCCCGCAGAGGATGCAGATATCCGAAAAGGGGATATTATTCGGAAAGTAAATTGGCTCCCTAGTACATTTCTTACCATGAAAAATATCTATAATAGATTCTATGGCAAAATAGGGAAGCGAATCAAATTGAAGATTGAAAGAGACGGTGAAAAAATGCAGAAGATTTTTTACCTGAGAGAAATTCTATAGAAGACCACATCAGGTCTCTCCTCTAATTCAAGTTTTCATTTCTATTCTATGGCGCTAAACGTTCTCTGATCCATTGGCCATCCCGCAGTCGGTAACGGATGCGATCATGTAATCGACTACTCCTTCCCTGCCAGAACTCTATTGCTTCTGGTCGGACCAAATAGCCCCCCCAAAACTCCGGAATAGGCAATACCTCTTCCCCCTCAAAACGCTCTTTAACCTCCGCTACACGTTCATCAAGCATCTTCCGGTCTTCTATGACTTTACTTTGAGGGGACACCCATGCGCCAACCTGACTTCCTCTCGGCCGGCTTTGAAAATAGGCCTCTGAGGCCATTTTTGATTGTTTCTCAACCTTTCCTTCAATCCTTATCTGTCGCTGTAGATCCAACCAATTGAAGACTAAAGCTACCTGTGGATTGGATTCCATCTCCTGAGCTTTATGGCTCTCATAATTTGTATAAAATACAAAGCCTTCTTCCTGAATCCCTTTCAATAACACAACTCTCGCAGAAGGCTTACCGTCTGCTGTTGCCGTTGCCAAAGTCATTGCATTAGGCTCCCGTATTTCACTCGCTACCGCTTCGTTCATCCAACTTTGAAATTGTTGAATCGGATCCTCATTAACATCTGAAATATCCAATGATCGAAGACGATAGTCTTCTCGCATTTCTGCTAATTTTTTCATAATACAAAAGTATTAAAAATGATACTGCAATGTCGCAATATTGTCGATCTTTACATTCAAATTACTAATCAGAAAAAACCTAGTTAAGCGGAAGTATTTACGCGTTTTCTTCAGCGTTGATCAGCGGTAATTTGACCAGCGAGTAATAATAAAACTACTGGAATCAACAAATGTTAAGGTTTTCGCCAACATTAATCCAAAATCTATCGTTTTAAGAAGGATAATTTAAACCATTAGCTAAAAACTACGTCTAAAAAGAAAAAACATACAATGAAGTATTTATTGTCACTAATATTATTGAGCACTTTTGGGTTCGTCAATGCACAGGACATCCCTGAGCAACTTTTACACGAGGACAAAAATGACCCCGAAGCAAAGGCCATTCTTGATAAGACCAAAATGTTATATGAGTCTTATAAAACAATGGAAGCCAATTTTACCATGGAAATTGAAATCCCAGAAGAAGATACGGAAGTGCAAAAGGGAAAATTAATTCAGGATGGGAAGAAATTCCAGCTAAGTCTCCCTGATATTCAAATCTATAATGACGGTTCAACTGTTTGGACCTATATGAACCGTAATAAGCAAGTTCAAATCAGTGACGCAGAGGACATTGAGGATTCGGAAGATTTTTTGACGCCTAATGATATCCTCAAAATGTACGATCGCGGAGACTTTTACTATGTCCTAATGAATGTGGCGACAGAAGGTAATACTCCGATTCAACAGATTGAATTTAAGCCTAAAGACAGTGACTCCGAGTATTCAAAAATGAGGCTCACTATCAACAGAAAAAATGCCCAGATCAAACGTATCAAAATTTTTAGCAAAGACGGTTCTCGTTTTACATTGAAAATCAATGAACTAAAAACGAATAAGACTTATGCTGATAACGCATTTAAACTAGATACCAAATCTTTACCTAAAGATGTATCTGTAGAGGATTTAAGAATATAAACCTCCTCCACAATACATAAAAAAGTGTCAAGCTGGCTTAAACCCCACTTGGCACTTTTTTATTTCTATTCGTAATTGCATTTCAATTGCCATTTTTTATTCCCATTCGCATTCTGATTTCCATTCAATTCCTCTATTTTTGCCTACTCAAAATTCACCTATGGGCTTTAAATCCTTTATTGTTAAACCTTTAGCTACCAAAATTGCCAAAGACATTGATCGTTGGTCTGCCAATGCTGTTGCTGCGCAGGAAAAAGTTTTCAAAAATTTAATCAAAAAAGCGGCAGATACCAATTTTGGAAAAGATCATAGGTTCTCAGAAATCAAAAGTTATTCTGATTTCGCTGAGCGTGTTCCAATCCGGGATTATGAAGCCCTTCGCCCTTATGTCGATAAAATAATTGCTGGCGAAAAAGATATCTTATGGCCTGGCAAACCAAAATACTTTGCAAAGACATCTGGAACTACCTCAGGAGTGAAATATATTCCGCTGACCAAGGACAGTATCCCAAATCACTTCGGTACTGCCCGAAATGCACTTTTCAATTATTATGCTCGTACCGGTAAAGGAGAATTTCTGGATGGAAAAATGATCTTCCTCTCTGGCAGTCCGGAGCTAACCGAAACGGCAGGTATTAAAACGGGGCGTCTCTCTGGCATTGTAAATCATCAGGTTCCACAATGGCTTAGGACAAATCAACTCCCCAGCTACAAAACCAATTGTATTGACGACTGGGAAACTAAGCTCGATGCAATTGTGGAGGAAACCCTCCACCAAGACATGCGCCTCATCAGTGGAATTCCGCCTTGGGTACAGATGTATTATGAACGTTTACTTGAAAAATCAGGAAAAAAGTATGTCAAAGACTTGTTCCCAAACTTTAGTGTGTTCGTTTACGGCGGGGTCAACTTTGAGCCTTATCGCAATGCTTTGGAATCACTCGTCGGCAAACGATTGGACAGTGTAGAAACCTACCCTGCATCAGAAGGCTTCATCGCTTTTCAGGATGATCAAAACGAAAAGGGTCTTCTGCTTAATGCGGACAGTGGTATCTTTTTTGAGTTCATTCCTGCCGAAGAGATTTTTAGCGAAAATCCAAGCCGCCTCAGTCTCCGTGATGTTGAGCTTGGTGTTAACTATGCAATCATCATCAATAATAATGCTGGCCTTTGGGGCTATAATATTGGTGATACTGTAGAGTTCGTTTCTCTTAACCCCTATCGCTTAATCGTCACAGGACGTATCAAGCATTTCATTTCTGCCTTTGGAGAACATGTAATCGGAAAAGAAGTGGAAGAGGCCCTACTCAGCGCAGCGAAAGAAGACAACATCAATATTATTGAATTTACCGTCGCTCCTCAAGTTAGCCCTCCGAGTGGTCTCCCCTATCATGAATGGTTTATTGAGTTTGAAAATATGCCAGACCATCTTGAAAATTTTGCCGCTAAGGTCGATCAAAAAATGATTCGCCAAAACATTTACTACGAAGATTTAATCAAAGGAAATATCTTAAAACCTTTGGTCATCACCCCACTTCAAAAAGATGCATTCCGCAATTATATGAAAACGCAAGGCAAACTTGGCGGTCAAAACAAGGTCCCTCG
>JAHDHW010000087.1:0-19962 GCA_020631105.1 Saprospiraceae bacterium
AGTTTGGGTGATTGTGTGTTGTAATTCCTTAATAATTACACTACAAAGATATCCTTGGAAGGGGCTCAAAACTTAAATAATCGAAGAATAGCTATGGAAGAACAGAGAATGGTAGGATATCTTCGTTTTTTGGAAAAGCTATTGTGAAATATTATGTACGACTATTGAGTTTATTAAATAAAGAAAGCCCCTGAAGATGAATTTTACATTTACTAATTTAATATCGCTAGGTTATAGAGTGCTTTATTAAATCTCGTAATAAAATTCTTTCAGAGGCTTTTGCCATAAAACTCCGCTCATAAATCAAACAGGGACTTCTCCCTGTTCTTCTTCTTTAGGTTCTTGATACTGTTGAAAAAAACCTTAAATTATTTTGTGTTTATTTGGTTTGGGAGGCTTTGGGATTGTAATTGTTTTCTCAATAATTACAATGCAAATATAGGCCACATTAAGGATGCAAAATTGGAATTTCGGAGAATGGTAGGAATTGCCAGATAATTGGTAATCTCTGCAATTTTTTCGGAAAGACAATAGAATTAGAAAATTGGAAATATGAGTGATTAGCGTAAGTTAGGTGCACTTACGTATAGGATGGATGCGATCAAAAATGGATAAAAATAGGGTAGCTTGCAGCCTGAAATAACTTACTTATCCTTCTTTTTGTATTGAGCTCCAAGGCGTTCAGCTTGTTCGTATGGAATCCCAATAAGCTCTTCTAATGATATTCTGGCAGTTCTGATTGTAGCTTCTGCTTCTACTACAGCTTCTCTTGACTTAGAATAGGATTCAGCCGCTCGACTTAATTCTTCAAACTCTGCTTTGTTCTGCTCGAATAGTTCAGTTACTAGCGTTCTGGTTTGAAAGCTGAATTGTTCAGCTTCCTTACGAACCTTTAAGACATCTATAGTCAATAAGTAATCATTATAGGCAGTAAGGACAGCTGCCCGGGTTTGCATTTTTAGCAAGTTGATATTCTGCTGAGCAATCTCTTCTTTTTGTTTTGAAATTTGAATCTTCTTTTTGCGATTGAATAACAAATCCATATCCAGTGTAGCTGTTACGTTCCAGATTGGAAGAGCAACAAATAACTCATTGTCAGGATAGATGATATTACTTAGACTGATTTCGTTGAGATTCCACTGGACTGAAGCGTTTTTCATCCAATCTCTTTGTACAAGATCTGTCTCAATATTGGTAATCGTCTGTTGATTAGAAAGCGCCTTACCTTTTGGGCTATTATTCCAGGCTAACTGTACTAAAAAGTCTTCAAAAGTGCGAGGACGAGACTCTTCGCCTGGCACAATCTGATTAAAATCGGTTGTTTGTGCGAATAGAAAAACTGAGCAAAATAAGCAAACAGTGAAGATAGAAAGTTTTTTCACTATAGTGTCGTTTAATATAAGCAGTACACCTTTTGATAAGTATTACTGCTTAGGTTATTTAGTCCTTTTGAAAAATCTCAAAATATATAATGTCCAATTACTATACCGATTAATCAATCAAAGAATAATCAGTATCTGGCTTCTGTCTTTTTCTTAGCGCTTATTCTCGTAATGCTCTTGATAATATGGGTCAAAGTCCTTCAATCGTACCATTACCGCCAGCATCGTCGAAAATAAAATACTTGTCGGTAGCTGTACAATCGCTTCTTGCGGATAACTGGCTAATGTCAGAATAAAGAACACACAGGTAATCGCTAAGTAAATAGTTTTTATTCGCGGGTCGCCCACCCTCAGATAATACCGGATCGAAGTTCGCAAAACCATAAACAGAAAACTCATATAGATAATTAGTCCGATCCAGCCCAATTCCACGGCTACCCGTACAAAACCACTATCGTGTGCGAAACTCGCTAACCATGAATCCGGCGTAAATCGTCGTCCCCAAAGGCCGGTACTGCCCATTCCTGCCCCAAATGGGTGGGTGTGAATAAAAGGCTGTACTCGCTTTTGATTCTTAAATCGTACTTCCATCGTATCACCACTAGTCTCCGGGTTAAAAGCCGATTGTAGACGGAAGATTACAGCATTAGAAGAACTTTTCATCACAAATCCTGCACCCAGAATCATAAAGATGAACCCTCCAATGATATATTCTTTTTTCAGTGTTAGCATCACCAGGATTACAATCCCAAAAGGAAAGAGTACCACAGGTGTACGCGATCCTGCATAGGCGATGGTGAGCAACATGCAAACTACACCAATCCCAAGAGCGACCTTATGCGCCATCTTAAATGGCCCTGTAATTAGTGCAATTGAAAAAACGGCCATGTAAGCCATGACAATTCCAAGTGTCGTAGGATCAGAGAGTAAAGAAACAATTCTAAGGCGGCTCCACTGGAAAATAAGCTGAAAGCGCTCCGGATCAGCAGTTACCCATATCATTTCAGCATCTGTATATCCAAAAAACTCTTGTTTTAAACCATAAATCGCCAAAACCATCACCATAAAAAGCATCAGCTTTATGACGTTCATGATCGCTTTGTAGGAGCTTAGAGCATAACAACCAATGAAGAATAAGAAACTCTGGCCAGCCATACTTCTTACAGTATACATCCAGGCCTGAAAGGATTCAGCGGTAGGGTTCAGTGCTTGTAAAAAGTTGTATCCGATCCAAACCAGCAGGATAGCACTGATTGGATTTTTCATAAAGCTCCAATCTTTCTTTTTTACCTGATTGACCAGGATCCCAAAGAGCATTAGGAATATCAGGGCGTCCAGCAGGGTTCCGATTGGAGCATTAACATGCTTGCCAATAAACTGAATAAAGAAACAAATGACAATGATTAGGTTTATACCAATTCGGGGGTTTACAAAGCACATCGCTAAAGCAGGCAGCCCTATAATCGCTACCAGGAGTACAATCCCCAGTTTGAGTTTGAGCACAGAGATCAATAAGCCAACAGCCAGTGCAATCAGTGACAAGATGATATAACCCAATGGATTATCCAGCTTTTCAATGAAAAGACGGCTATTTACCCAAGATTTAAATAAGTCGATGGCTCGTGTCATGATAAACTTGTACTAAAGAAATATAACCTTAATCGCCGAAGCGAATAATAATAATAGTGCCAGCCCAACGGAGATAAATTCAATCAGCTGATCTTTTTGACTCAGTGCTGGTGGCTCTTGTTTCTTTTCGTTAGAGTTCATTGATTAATTGTCTTTTATGTTTTGAATTCCATTCTTTACTTTCTGGATCATATAATTTGATAACCCTTGCCGGATTTCCGGCGACTACGCTATATGCTGGAACATTTTTGGTCACGACACTTCCAGCTGCTACGATAGCGTGTCGTCCAATATGGGTGCCGGCCGTTACAACCACATTAGCACCAATCCAGGCTTCGTCTTCAATCACGATTTCTGCTGTGCTTACTGCTTGTTGGCTAATTGGTTGCCGGACATTTTCGAAGCCATGATTTAATCCAGAAAGGACAACATGCTGCGCTAGCATTACATCTTTTCCAATCCTTAGCGGACCAATCAAGACAGAAGAAATTCCTACAAGAGTACGATCACCGATATAGACGGGACCAACCTGATTATTAATGGTCGAAAAATCTTCAATCAAAACATCCTTTCCTATGTCAAATGGATTGAATGGCATTACATCCAATCGTGTTCTTCGCCTGATCACCGAACCACTGCCACGTTTGTGGACGAAGGGGTTCCAAAACCATTTCACCCAAGCTCTTGGGCGATGTTGGTTACGTGGGCGTAATAGTCGTAAAGCAAAGCGCTTTAAAGCTTTATTACTTTTAATTTTGTCTGTTATAGACATGGCTGGTTGTGTGTCGGTTATATGTTAAAATGGGAGGCATGTCAAGCATACCTAAGTAGCCTGTTAGACTGCCTTCAATTGTTTTTTATTCATTAGATAATTCTCAACAATAGTCCAAAATTCCTCTACTCTTGCGGCCCAGGTATTCGTATTTGCAACGGCATTCCGAGCCTGGATTTTCTCTTCTGAGTTTTCATCAATAGCCTTAGTGATAGCCTGAACGAACTCCTCATGGTTTTGAGCCAGATAAATATTATCTGCGAAACCTCTGATGTCTTTCGAGAAACTAGTTGAGATAACAGCTTTACCTGCTGCTAAATATTCATTGATCTTTAATGGGTAAATACTCTTAGTTAGGGTGTTACACAAGAATGGTATCATTGTACAATCCATGTGCTGTAAGTATTGTGGTAGCTCTTTAATGTTTTTGCTACCAGCAAAGATAATATTGGGTAATTTATCTAGACCGATTTCTTTATACTCGGTATTATTAATTGGGCCTACGAGTAAAACGGTTTTGTCAGAATGGTGCTCTGCAACTTTCTTTAATAGAGGGTAATCTATTCTACAATGGTCCAAGTTACCTACAAATCCGATTACTTTCCCCTTTACGTGCTTAATTTCTTCTGGTTTATCAAATTTTTGGTTGAGTACCCGCTCAAAATTGGTGATATCCGCAGCATTATGGACGATGTGCGTCTCTTTATTAAAAGGAGACATTAGCTCCCAAAGATTTGTGGAGGTCACCGTGACGATATCTGCTGCCCTGCAAACTTCACGCTCGAGACGTGCACCATGCTTCGCGGTGTAAGGTTCCTGAGTCATGTCATCGATGTTTTGATAGACATTGACGATCTGTCCGAACCCTTGTGGAAGTGCTCCTGCAAAATATGGGTTAAAACAGTTAAGGTATACGAAGTTATTCAACTTATAATCTTCAACGACTTTCTTAACGGTGTTAAGGATTACCCGATTATTAAAGGCACTAAAAGTCTTATAGAATCCTCCTTCTGGTAACCAATTAATCGGAAAGGTTAGGGGAGGGTGGACACCAATTATATTTTCGGATACGCCTTCGATTTTTTCGTAGCGCATTTTATTCGTCAACATATGTCCTCGACGCTCCTTGGCCATTTTTGTGTTAAAATTGCCAGCGAAATCTTTTAAAGAATAAGGATGATTGATATAGAAGATCCGGTTATTCTTTGCGAACTCTTTGGCAAAGGATAAAGAAACCGATGAGTACGGGTGATCCCATGGAAACAAGGTAAAATAAACGATGTCGAGGTCTCGGTACATGGTGATTAATTTTGTTGTATTTAAAGCTCGCTTTCGGAGACTACTTTATTCTTTGATAAAAAATTTCGGGCCAAATCTAAACCTTGCTTATAAAAGTCTGGAATAAAGACAAAAGCTCTGAGTGGGTTTGTATTTAGCATTTTGTGCAAAACATATTGCTGCGCAAAGAAAGTGATCGTATAGGAGGTCAATGTCCCATAGGCCGCTCCGATTATCCCGTAATTGGTAATAAAGAGATAATTGAAAATGATATTTATGGTAGAGCCGAATATGGTAAAATAGAAGTTGATCTTAGGTTTGCCCATTGCATCCAGTATGGTACCGAATAAAACGGTAAACGGAATAAAGGCACCGTAAAAAATTGTCATCCTTAAGATTGTGACAGATTCCGCAAATTCAGGCCCGGCAAGGGTGAAAATGATAAACTCCGTGAAAAGTATAATGAATATTGCAAATGGAGCAATTAACCCTAAAATGGACCCTACGGATTGCTCGTATAATTTTTTTAATGCTTTGGGCCCTCCGTTCTCTGATGCACTCGCGGCTTTCGGAAAGACCACGCTCGCGATCGAAAAAGTCGGAACTTCTGTCAGATTGGATATCTTGATTGGCCACTCGTAAATGGACGCCGCTGCGGGGCCTATTAGCGAGGCCAACATCATTTTGTCAATGCTTTTGTAGACCATCGTACTGATGTTCGTCCCAAAAACGTATCTCCCAAAATTGAATAGTTTCTTGATTTGATCCCGATGCACTTGTTTGCTAAATCGTAGATATGGCCTGGCAAAAAAGGTATTGACAATCACTGCACACATTGTTGCAATCGCCTGGGCAATTACTAAGGAAACCAGCGTCAGTTCCCACCAACCTAAAACCACCGTAAGAAGGATATAAGAAAAGAACAAACCCTGGCGAGTAAAGTTACTCCAAAACGTACCTCGGAAATCGAGGTTCGCCATCTGGATAAAATTGAACTGATGAAAAGGTATCATCAAAACAGCCGTGATGCAATAGAAGAGCATCATATTGGTAAGCCCCAGAGCTGATTTATCCCAGAGCTCTCCAAAAGGGTAGGCCAGGCCTATTAGTAACAATAGGAAGATACCGGTGATCAGCCCGTTTAGGGCTATCGAAGCAGAGTTGATCCGCGAATAATCATCACCTTTAGCATCAGTCAAATGTTTGATCAGTGCATTTTGGAGTAATCCGCTACGACCAACTTCAATAAAGGAAGTGATAGTGTAGAATATTACCCAAATCCCCAACATCTCTTTACCCAGTTGATCTCCGTAGTGGGAAATAAAATACCAGGTCAGTAGCGAAAAGCCACCGAAGCCAAAGATAAAGACCGAGCCTCTTTCTAAAATAGTCAGTAAGCCCGACTTGAGCCAATACTTTTTTTGTGATTTGGACACGTGTTCCTGGTATTGATCAATCGATTAACTAATGTACGTGAGGAATTAGTTTAAGTTTTTGAGTTCCACCTTATTTAGGATGGCCCCCATAAACTTGTTCCCCAAGTTTCGGATAAAGTTTAGAGATTCTTTGTCGGCGGGGTTAAGATCAGAATCTGCTGAGAACACCGCGATGACTTTTTCAGCATAACCTACAAGTTCTTTTGTATCTGAATAATTATTCATTGCAGGTGCTTCAAAGAAGATATAATCGTAGTGCAAAGTTAGTTTATCCAGAAAAGTATGAAAGTCTTTTCCAGCAAATATTTCAGCAGGCGATAAGTAGTTGCCGCTATTTGCAATCACTTCAATATCTGAAATGTTGAATAAACCATTCAATTCTTTTATACCAAAGATATCCGCCAAATTATGTTCTACAATTAATTTCTGTAGGTCTAATTTTGCTTGAGCGGGCTCACCAGCAATTTGGGTAAGGGTATTTTTCTTAAAATTGGTATCAATCAATAATACCTTTTTGTTTTTGATTTTGAATGACTGCGCTAAGTTGATCAAGGTAAAAGTTTTACCTTCATCTGCCTTAGTACTGGTAAACAGGAAGGTGGAAGCACCAGAGTTTTCGATGAGATAACGCATATTACGCATTGATTCCCTGAAAACATCCAGTGTCTTGACCTTACCATTAGAATTATAAAGATGTGCCAAGTCCAAATCCTTCGTTTTTACTTTAGTCATTTTGCCGAGCAAATTAAGCTCAGTGAATTTTTCAAATTGACTTGGCGTTGATAAACTCGTATCGAAATAAGCGAGAATGAAAATGATCAAAGTCGCTAATACTGCTGCTACGATACCCGCAAAAGCAGAAATGATAGCTTTTCCTGATGGTTCTGGCTCATCTGGTAATTGAGCAGACTCTAATAAGTTAAGTTGGTCCGCTACATTTTTAAGGTTGATGGTGGCTTTGTTTAGCTCACTTTTGATATTGATATATTCTCCTTTTATTACTTCCAGGTCACGTCTTAACTGATCCGCTATTGCATCACTACTAATGTATACCTGAGATTTTCCACGTAAACGGGCAAGCTCATTTTGGATAGATTTTATTGCTTCTGTCGAAAGGTTGAGCTCCATTTCCGCTTCTACCTTTTTGCTAAGGATATTGTCCCCGCTAGCATCTGTTGTATTCTCTGATCCTTTTCTAGCCTTTGCATGTAGCTGAATCTGGCGCTCTAACTGAGCTTGATTAGCTTCAATTGCAATTCTGATTTTTTCATCTTTATTACCAGATTCGATATAAGCCTCGTTCAGTTTTTTGATACGATCGCTGATTTCATTGATCGATTTACTGGATAATATCTTAGCTGAATCGTCTTCTCCTTCTGAACCATAATTTCCTAAGTATTTACTAAGGTCTTTTATGTTTTTCTCTGCGGCAACCTTTCTCTGAAGATAATCTTCCAGGTTTAACTCTAATTCTTTAATCTGCGTAATATTTGATTCTTTTTGCCCACCAAGGTCAACGAGCCCTCTTCCGCCACGGAAGGAGTTAAGTTGTCTTTCTTTATTTTCCAGTTCTCTTTCCTTACTCTCGGTCAGGATAGTATAGAATTCAACAAGGTCTTTATCTTTTTTCTGACGTAGATTTCGGTGATTTTCAAGCAGGATGTTGCAAAAATTATTGACAACGTAAGTACAAAGGTCCGGCTTTTCAGAAACGAATTCTACGTTCAAAAGATCAGAATCCTGTGTACGACGACCTATTTCCATATTTTCGAGTAAGCTTTCATGATCGTACTCGTAAGCCTTAGCAAGGTCTTTATAGATGGATTCCAAAACCGGATCATTGAGGTAGGGGTGTAGGGAATCTACTTTTACTTCTAATACATCCAATAGTGCCAATACATCATTTTCAGTATATTCAAATGGTTCCTCTTCGTCAATTTTCATTTGACGGAAAGGTTCATTTTTATTTTCCTTTAAATCGTGGAGTAGAAGTTTGTACGAGAGTAAGTTGACATTTTGTCTGGAGTTGATAAACTCAATCATGTTGTTTACACTCATTTCAATTTGAAATTGCTGGAAGAAAGGAATCTCCCGATCAACATTCAAACCTTGGGCGCCCATGATACCGGTAGACAGGATAGCATTGGCTTTGTATTCACGATCTTGCATTCCAACGAGCACAAAAGCTGCAATTGCTGCGATGATCATCGAAGCGAGAATCAGCCATTTTCGGCGAAGTAAAACTTTGATAAAGAATTGTAAGTCCATGTTGCGTGTACTTAGGTCAAATTGTTTTAAATAAATCTAGGAAACCAGAGGACTTAAATATTTGAAGCTCTAATAAGTTGGAAAGGCGTCACGCAAAAGAAAAGAAACTAGTTATCAGCCATCATGAGAATGATGATCTGGTAAGTATTGGTTGTTTTCTCTTGCATTTGATTCCCTTACACCCGATTTCTGGGAGGATTCGAGCTTCTACAGGCTTTAACAAATGCTTGTTAGTATGTTGTTTACGGCTGGCTATAAGCCAAAACGAAACACAAAGTACGTACAAATAAAACATAAAAACAAGTTTGACGCCTGAAATATTTAAATATTAGTTATTTGGTTAATATCCTCATTTTCAATGTGATACGTTATAGTTTTTTATCATTTGAAGGGATAAGCACAATTCTAAACGTATTACACATAAATGTAATATCAAATAATGAGCCATAATTTAATTCAATGGGTGAAAAGTGATGAGTGGTTCTACATAGGGTACAAACGCAAAAATATTACTTTGGCGAGATTACATTTTTGAAGTGACCATTGAGTTGTGCGCGCTTTTTGAGCCGCTCCATTTCTCTGACGACTGGCAAAAGTTTAATCAGATGTTCGAGCATATAATTTTGACGTTCTCTTTCAGAAAACAAGCATAAAAACTCATATTCTTGCTCTAGCGAAAATCCGACGTGGTGGGCGATATGATAGGTTTTGTATTCGTTATGTTCAATTTCCAAATTATTCTCAAGATTCATAATAACGAACAACTCATCTACCTTTTCTCTGATAATTTCATAAAGCGCAAGGTCTCCTTGGTCCTGGTCAACCATGCGTTCGATATCTGCTCCGCTGTAAAGTTTATTAGGGGTGGTTCGATAAAAAGATTCAATTTTAAAAACACCTACTCCACGAGTTTTGATATCCAGCTCTCCATTATCATATCTTTTTTCGATAGAGACGAGTTCAAGTTCGGTCCCATAATCCGAGATTTTGTTGTCAATATAAGCGGGGACACCGAATGTAGTACCATTTTGTTCGCATTCTCTGATCAGTTGTTTATATCTCGGTTCGAACACGTGCAGGTTGATCCTTTCTTCTGGAAAGACAACAAGTTTAAGTGGAAATAATGGAAGAAAATCTTTCATCGATCTTGGGTTTTTCCCTATGATACTTGACGCGAATTGGTTTGCTTAAAAACAAACTATTTCGATATATTATATACTGCACTTCAAAGATGTTTTGCTACATGGTAGCTCCTTTGGAGCAAGTACTCCAAAGGAGCTACCATATAGCAAACTACCTTCAGCGTCAGTATAACTACGTAATAAACGGCAATTTGGATACATTGTTTTAGTTTTTCTGATCCGGATTATTAAAATTAGTTTAATCCAATGTTCCGCATTATTTCCGCAAAGATATTAAAGCGCTGTAATTAAATATTACAAAACTTCATTACATTTGGTAAGAGAAAATCAGCAATCAGGCAAATCCTGGTCCTTTCTAAAAAATAGCAACACCCTTACGAATAATCATTCTTTAGCTACGAATTTTCAATTGACGCCCTTTCCATTGATAAATGCATTGATCTTGTAGTCGAATAGCATCTTTAGAACATTTTTTCCGTAATCAGATCATAGCATCCCGGAAATACTTGAAAAACAAAATATCATGCGAGACCAAATCCTAAAATTTTCTAGCACGTTTTTATTTCTAGGCATCCTTTTAACAGCTTGTAACCAGCCAAGAGCTGTAAAAGAAATGCCAACCAGTCTAAATGCATTTATCTATGCCTACACATCTGGTGAAATATCAAAAGCGGCACCGATTAAAGTGATTTTTACCAGCAGTCTGATCAGTCCTGAAAAAGTTGGGACAGCAGTTGAAGATGGAGTAATAGCTTTCCGCCCCCGAATTAAGGGCACAGCAGTTTGGGAAGATGATAAGACTTTAAGGTTTACGCCAGAGGATTATTTGTCAGCGAAAAAAGAATTTGTTGGTGTGGTTGATCTTGAGAAACTTTATAAGAATCTTCCAGGTGATGCCAAGGCGTTCGAATTTGGATTCCGGGTGAAAGCTCAGAACTTCAGGGTTGATTTTGATGGGCTCCGAGGAGTTGATCCGGCGAATACAAAAGACCAGCAATTGAGCGGAACTATCACGACCTATGATCTGGCAGAAAGTGAAGCCGTTGAGCAATTGCTTAATGTAGATTTTGATGGGCAAAATCCTAAGATACGCTGGGAACACTATAATAATGGAAAGAACCATAGGTTTTTTGTGGACGGTATTCAACGTAAAGCAGAAGATTCAGAAATGAGTGTCTCCTGGAATGGAAGGGCATTAGATGTTGATAAAAAGGATAAGCGAATATTTTCAGTCCCGGGTTTAAATAACTTCAAATTAATGTCCGCAGAAGTAGTTCAGGATAATGAGCAATACATTTTGCTGCATTTCTCTGATCCAGTTCAACAATCACAGGAGTTTAATGGAATGGTACGTATCTCGAATTATCAGGGGCGTTTGCGTTTTCAGGTTGATGGTAATCAATTACGTGTTTACCCGGGAGAACGCTTGAATGGACAACGAACAGTATCCATAGAGAATGGATTAAAGAACGTAAATAATATCAGACTAGCTTTGAAGTTTGAGGAAACACTACTGTTCGAAGAACTAGAACCGGAGGTTCGATTAGTAGGAGATGGAGTTATCCTTCCGAGTTCGGATGGATTAATTTTTCCTTTCGAAGCCGTAAATCTAAAAGCAATAGATGTTGAAATCTTCAAGATTTATGATAATAATATCATGCAGTTCTTACAGACCAATAATCTGGATGGTCAAAACGAGTATGAACTCAATCGAGTAGGAAAACTAGAATTACAAAAGCAGGTTTTATTAAATGATCTTGGTGTAACAACCAATGCAGCAACATGGACGCGCTACGCGCTTGACTTGAGCACCATGATCGAACAAGACCCTAAAGCCATCTATCAAATCAGAATTGGCTTCCGTCCGGAATACACTATTTTTAATTGTGGTACCACTCCAAAGGATGATCTTACCGTTTTAGAAGATCCGTTTAAAGAAGAAGGTATGCAAGCATCTATCATGAGCTATGGTTACTACGGAATCAATGGGTATTATGATGGATTTGAGTACGAGCATCGCGAGGATCCCTGCTTCCCTGCTTATTATGGTAATCACAGATTTGTACGAAGAAATGTAATCGCTTCAAATCTTGGGATAATAGCCAAACAAGGGGCAGATGATCAAATGCAGTTTTTCGTCACTGACCTAAGAACAGCATCACCATTGGCCAATGTCGATCTTCAGTTGTTCAATTATCAACAACAGATGACCAATACATTAAAAACGAATAGCGATGGAATCGCGATTGTTGATCTCTCTGAACTAGAAGAACCTTTTGTCGCTATTGCGAATTCAGGAGTAGATATTGGCTATCTTAAGTTAATGGATAATAATGCCTTATCCTTAAGTAAGTTTGATGTGTCAGGTACCGTAGCTCAGGAAGGAATCAAAGGTTTTATCTATGGCGAACGCGGAGTATGGCGACCTGGTGATAGTATTTATCTGAACTTTGTATTAGAAGATAAACTAGATAGACTACCGGATAATCACCCTCTCAACTTTGAGTTTTATGATGCGAGAAATCAATTGTATCAAAAGTTTACGACGACGACAAATGTAAATAATGTTTACCCTTTGGCAATTGCTACCAAAGCAGATGATCCAACAGGTAACTGGCGCGCGAAGGTCCAATTGGGAGGAGCAACCTTCACAAAGACACTTAAGATTGAGACGGTTAAGCCCAATCGACTTAAGATAAATCTTGACCTAGGGGACGAGTTGTCAGCGGAAGATATGCCAGCGAATACAAAGTTACAAGTGAATTGGTTACATGGAGCGCCAGCACGAAGTCTTAAGACAAAGGTGGAAATGAAACTTCAGCAAGTAAACACTTCCTTTAAGAAGTTTAGTGAATTTGAATTCGATGATCCTGCCCGAAAAATGGATGCAGAGTTCAAAACTATCTTTGAAGATGTAGTAAGTAACGAAGGTAGCGCTCAGATCAAAATGGACTTCCGTGGAAATAACTACTTACCTGGAAAAATGCGCGCTAATTTTCGAACGAGAGCTTTTGAAAGTGGAGGGGATTTTAGTGAAGATAATTTTTCGGCTACCTATAGTCCTTTCAAAGCTTATGCAGGGGTGTCTATTCCAAGGAATAAATATGGCTCGAAGAGAATTGATCTTGAAAATGGCGGTACTGTTCAATTTGCTTCAGTAGATGAAGCGGGGAACGCAAGAGGTAATCGCAAACTTAAGGTCGGTGTTTACCGGGCCGAATGGCGCTGGTGGTGGGAGAATAGTGCGAATAATGTCAGTATGTATAATTCCAGTACTCATCATAACGCATTAGAACAAACAACAGTCACGACAGATAGTAAGGGACTGGCAGACTGGAAATTAAAAATGGAGGATTGGGGGTATTACCTGGTTCGGGTTTGTGATGAGGAGAGCGGGCATTGCTCCGGTGACTATTTTTATTCCGGTTACCCGTGGTATGATGATGATAATAGCCAGCATCGAAAAGCAGCAGCGATGTTGGTATTCTCTTCGGATAAACCAAAGTATGATGTCGGAGAAGAAGTAGAGTTAATGATTCCGAGTTCGGAGGGAGGACGCATTCTGGTTACTATCGAAACGGGATCACAAATTTTAGATAGTTATTGGATTAATGCTCAGTCGGAAGAAACAAAGTTTCGTTTTGAGACGACTCCTGAAATGGCACCAACAGTCTACGCACATGTGTCTCATATTCAACCGCATGACCAGTCGGAAAACGACCTGCCCATCCGTATGTATGGTGTAATTCCAATCAGTGTAGAAGATCCGAACACCCGGTTAAGTCCTAAAGTTGAAATGGCTGATGTTCTTAAGCCAGAAGAGAAAGTGACACTGAAAGTGAGCGAAAATGATGGAAAGGCAATGGCTTATACCGTAGCAGTTGTTGATGATGGATTATTGGACTTGACGCGTTTTAAAACGCCTAGTCCATGGAATGTTTTCTATGCCAGGGAAGCACTAGGTGTAAGAACCTGGGATGTCTATGACCATGTTCTTGGAGCCTCTGCCGGTTCGATAGAACGACTCCTGAGTATCGGTGGAGATGCAGCTGCAGTTGACCGCGGTGGCCCCGAAAAAGCAAATCGTTTTGATCCTGTGGTCAAACACTTTGGACCGTTTTACCTGAAGAGAGGGGAAACAAAAACACATGAGTTTGTGATGCCTAATTATGTAGGTTCCGTACGAACCATGATTGTCGCAAGTAATAATGGAGCTTATGGAAATGCGGAAAAAACTACGCCGGTGCGTAAACCTTTGATGGTGCTGGCGACACTTCCGAGGGTGTTGGGCCCCGGAGAAAAAGTAAAACTTCCTGTGAATATATTCGCCATGGAAGATAAAGTGAAGCGGGTAAATGTAAAGGTTGAAGAGGTGAACCGAATGGTGAATTTTAAGGGCGCCCAAACACAAACTTTAAGCTTTAATCAACCGGGAGATCAGCTGGCGACTTTCGAAATAGAAGTTCCGGAAGTAGTTGGTGTTGCTAAGTTTAAAGTGACTGCCGAAGGTGGGGGAGAAGTAGCTACTCAGGAGATTGAAATTGACGTCCGTAATCCTAATCCTTACGTTACCGACCTTTATGAGGAAGTAGTAGAAAATGGTATGAGCTGGTCCAAGGATTTTACCTTGCCGGGGATAAACGGGACGAACTCAGCGGTCCTTGAAGTCTCAAATATACCACCACTGAATTTGGATAAGCGACTCCGTTACCTCATCCGTTATCCGCACGGGTGCCTTGAGCAGACGACATCTGGCGCCTTTCCGCAATTGTATGTAGGTAATTTTACGGAACTTAGTGATAAACGTAAAAATCAAGTTGCCCGAAATATAAATGCCGCTATTGCCAAGATGAAAAAATTCCAAAAAGGGAATGGAGGCTTTTCCTATTGGCCAGGACGAAATTACGTATACGATTGGGCGACTACTTATGCGGGACATTTCTTAGTCGAGGCCAAAGCTAAAGGTTATGAAGTACCAAGTCTGATGATGGATCGATGGGTAGAATATCAAAAATCGGTTGCCCGTAATTGGCGACCTGACAATGGTGATAATTATTATTCAGGGAACTACGCCTTAGAACAAGCCTACCGTTTGTATACGCTGGCGCTCGCTGGCGAAGCAGAACTTGGAGCCATGAATCGTCTTCGCGAAATGCCAAAACTCTCCGTTTCTACGAAGTGGCGCTTAGCAGCGGCTTATGCGGTAGCAGGACGAAAAGAAGTAGCCGAAGAAATCGTCAATGGCCTGACGACAGATATTGATCCTTATACTGAATTGTCATACACTTTCGGTTCTGCTACCAGAGATGAAGCGATGATCCTGGAAACAATGGTCATTCTTGGTCGGGATCGAGATGCTGGTATTTTGGTTAAGCGAATATCCGAACGTATAAACAGTAGCCGCTGGTACAGTACCCAAACGCTTTCCTACGCGCTCAAATCTATTGGTCAATTTATTAGTGAGAATAAGTTATCTGATGAATTAAGATTTGTTTATGAGGCGAATGGTAGTCAGGAGGTCAGTATAGGTACACAACGACCAATTAGTTTGATAGAGTTAGATTTGAAAGGTACCGGGAATAAAGTCAGTATCCGTAATACTTCCGGAGGTTTACTTTATACTAAGTTAGTCGTCAAGGGCCAGCCGATTGTTGGTGATCAGACCACGGCTTCCAATAATATGGTCATGGCCGTAAACTATAAAACAACTGATGGGAAAGCCCTTGATCCTAGCAGGATCAGGCAAGGAACTGATTTTATAGCTGAGATTACCGTACGGAATAATGATTCCAGAAGATATTATCATCGGGAGATGGCACTGAATCAGGTATTCCCTTCTGGTTGGGAAATTCTAAACACCAGAATGAGCAATGTTGCTAACTTCGAGAATACCGACCAGCCAGTTTATCAGGATATTCGGGATGATCGGGTAATGACTTATTATAATACACGTTATAATAAATCGAAGACTTTCCGTATCCAATTGAATGCGGCTTATCAAGGACGCTTTTATCTGCCCTCTGTAACCAGTGAAGCAATGTATGATAATACGGTCAATGCACGTCAACCTGGTCAATGGGTAGAAGTGGTTGCGCAGGAGGGGCAAGGTATTTAAATGAAAAAGAAAGTTAAGTAGTATGATAAAGCGGCAGGAAAGTTAATTGGAATTGATTTACTTTTGCAGCTTAACTCCTCCAGACCTTATACTACTTAACTTTCTTAACCTACTTATTCATGTGGAAACTATGGTTTTTCCGGTTGGGCATATTTGCAGCAATTCAATTTTTCATCCTGACGGCTTTAGCAATGTGGGTTTATCCGGGTGGAACAATTCATTCCCCCAATCTGGAGGCTTATGATTTTTTGAATAACTACTTTAGTGACCTGGGAAGGACTAGAACTTTTGACGGAAGCTCCAATACAATCAGTCATTTATTATTTAAGACAGCGCTTGGAATTTCAGGTGTATGTTTGATCTTATTCTTTATTGCTTTACCTAGCTTATTTGAATCCAGAGGTGGAAAGATATTAGTGCTGATCGCCAGTTTATTCGGCATTTTTGCAGGCATGTGTTATATCGGTATAGCAGAAGTACCCTATAATGAAAACTACTGGGGGCACCGGACTTTTGTGCGTACAGGGTTTATCAATTTTCTTTTAATGTCATTTGCTTATACGGCTGCAATTTTATTTGAGCGGGATTATCCTAATCACTATGCAATAGTATTTGGAATATTCGTGGTGGTCCTTTTTATTCAGGTAAGTATAATGCTATTTGGTCCGAGAGCTTATCATTCCAGTCAGGCTTTATTTTTACAAGCTACGGCACAAAAGATTGTGGTATATTCAGAGATACTGGTTATGATGTATCAAAGTTTCGGAGCCATAAAAGTTTGGAAGAAACAAAACAAAAAGCTCCTTTAAGGAATTTTATTATATACAGTACTGAATAATACTAATCCTAAGTAATTAAAAAGCTATGAATTTTCTAAAACCAAGTCGAGCGGTCGCTCTGCTCTTTCTTTTATTTTATCATTTTTCACTTCTTGCTCAGGAAGCGAAATATCCTTTTGTTATTCCAATCGGAGAATCTGTTTACACTCAAATTCAAGGAACTACAGACCTTGTCGAACCCTACTCGAAGACTTTTATTCAAAAACATGGCAATGCCGTTATAAAGGTCATTGAAACAGGGGATTATGTTATACAGCAAGACGTAGCCAGTGGAGAACTGGATACTTTATTTTTCGAGATAAGAACATTGACTATTAATGGTAGGGATACCCTAGTCGAGGCTGAACGATTTGAACACAAGAAAAAAGTGCTCACTTCATTTCGGACACAATTACATAAATTGGGTGATCGCTTATATTTAAAACCGAAAACGGATTCGGAAACAAATGTCCATCCAAGTGCAGCCAATACTTTTGTTAATCTAAAAGAAGTATCTCTTTACTTTAAATTAGAGCCTTCAGAATCATTTAGATTCTATCGCCAAGGGACTGCGCTTGGACTGATGACTCTCCCGGTAAGGATAAGAACAAGTATATTAAACGATGAGCTTTGGACTACGGCAGAATCTGGCTTAAATAATCTGGCCTTTTTTGGAGGTTTTCGATCAAGCTGGTATCGCTATGAGGCAGGCAATTTTAAACAGTTTAATTTATTGGTTGGTCCATATGCAGGGCTTACCGTTTCAAAGATTAGTCCGGCTTCGACGGACTTCACCATAGAAGAAGAAATAAGAAAACCAGGAGTGACAGCAGGGCTAAGTTTTTTAGTGGGCTTTGAGCGATTGCATTTTGGTCTAGCTGTGGGAATTGAATCTGTTTTTGGAGGAGAAACATTGAACTGGGCGCATCAGAATAAGGCTTATTATGGGTTTAGTATTGCCTATACCGGTCCATTTGAGTCGTTTTAAAAAATCCTTACTTTCTTCTGACCAACATTTTTATAAATTTCCCGTTTATTTCAAGGTGATAGCTTGGAGATAAGATAAACCCATGAATCTGATGAAATAATAAGCTTAAAGGAATCGGAAAGAATACGCATAAGTTGTTTAAAATCAGTGTGTTAGTGGGTATTTGGAAACTAAGAAAGCATGAAGTTCAATTTTGCAGGTTGGTTAGCTATTCTCTATTAAAGATTTAAAAGAATGGTTTATTAAAAAGAAGCTCCAAAAACCTTCTTAATTGAGTATATTTGCAGCAAATTTAAAGAGATCAGAAGCAGATGAAGAATATTCGGAATTTTTGTGTGATTGCGCATATCGACCACGGTAAGAGTACACTTTCAGATCGTTTACTGGAGTTTACCAAAACCATCTCTGAACGAGATATGCAAAATCAAGCGCTTGATGATATGGATTTGGAGCGAGAGCGCGGTATTACCATTAAGAGCCACGCCATCCAAATGTATTATGACCATACAGATGGAGAAAAGTATACCTTCAATTTAATTGACACGCCGGGTCACGTAGATTTCTCTTACGAGGTATCTCGGTCCTTAGCAGCTTGTGAAGGCGCACTATTGCTAGTTGATGCCTCTCAGGGTATTCAGGCGCAGACGATATCTAACTTATATTTAGCGATTGATAATGACCTGGAAATTATTCCTGTGCTTAACAAAGTAGATATGGAATCTGCTTCTGTTGAAGAAGTGAGTGATCAGGTTATTGATTTGATTGGATGTAGTCCTGATGAGATTGTCCTGGCCAGTGGCAAAACAGGCCTGGGGGTTGAAGATATTATGAAAGCTATTGTGGAGCGAATTCCGGCACCTAGTGGTGATACGGAAGCACCCTTGCAAGCTTTGGTTTTTGACTCCGTTTTCAATTCGTACCGAGGGGTAATTGCCTATTTTAGAATCCTTAACGGGGTAATGAACAAAGGGGACAAGGTACGATTTTTTAATACTGGTAAAGATTATGATGCGGATGAAATCGGAGTACTTCGATTAAAGCAAGAACCTCAAAAGCAATTGAGAGCGGGGGATGTGGGATATATTATTACCGGTATTAAAGACTCTAAAGAGATAAAAGTTGGGGATACGATCACTCATGCTGATCGACCATGCGCTGAAGGTATACAAGGCTTTGAGGATGTTAAACCTATGGTATTTGCCGGAATTTTTCCGATTGAAAATGAAGACTACGAAGATTTACGAGATAGCCTGGAAAAACTTCAGCTTAATGATGCTTCCTTAACTTTTGAACCTGAAACATCAGTAGCACTTGGCTTTGGATTCCGATGTGGATTCCTGGGAATGCTTCACCTGGAAATTATCCAGGAACGTTTGTCCCGTGAATTCGATATGGAAGTCATCACCACTATTCCTAACGTAACTTATTTCGCTAAGACCAATAAGAAAGGCGCAGAGAAATTCATGGTCAAAACGCCCGCTGATATGCCGGACGCTTCAATCCTGGATTACGTGGAAGAACCTTTCATCATTGCACAGATCATTACCAAGCCTGATTATATCGGTCAAATTATGAAATTGGCATTGGATAAGCGAGGGATTTTGACTAAGCAAATCTATTTGACCACCACACGTGTCGAGCTGACTTTTGAAATGCCTCTGGCTGAAATCGTCTTCGACTTTTACGATAAGCTCAAATCATTGACACGTGGATATGCTTCTTTCGATTATTCACCACTTAACTATCAACAATCTGATCTCGTTAAATTAGATATCAAATTGAACGGTGATAATGTAGATGCACTTTCTGCTCTGGTGCACCGCCAAAAAGCAGAAGCATTTGGCCGAAAAATTTGTAAACGCCTTCGGGAGCTACTGCCTCGACAACAATTTAAAATTGCAATTCAGGCAGCTGTTGGTGCCAAGGTTATTGCACGTGAGACCATCTCTGCACTCCGAAAGGATGTAACTGCTAAATGTTACGGTGGGGATATCACTCGTAAACGTAAACTATTGGAAAAGCAGAAAAAGGGGAAGAAGAAAATGCGCCAGATTGGTAGTGTAGAAGTGCCTCAGAAAGCGTTTATTCAGGTCTTGAAGCTGGATGAGTAAGCATGAGTCATAATTTCATGAGT
>JAHDHW010000087.1:20062-22041 GCA_020631105.1 Saprospiraceae bacterium
ATTGGTGATAAGGTCATATATCATTGGGATAGGCATAATAGAATATGCTCAAGCAATTAACCAGGGGGATTGGCCAATGTATGACTTATGACCGATAACTTATGATTACTGCTTAGGACAACGTCCGCAACGCTTTCCTTTCTTATATTTTTTACAACATTTTTTCTTGAGTTTTTTGCCTTCAATGATAGGTAATGCGAAGGGCAATCGGATGGCTTTATCCGGGGCTATATCACTACGGTGTTGGTGCTTAATTGTGCTCATGAATAGCTAGTTTGTAATACAACGCTACAAAACTAGTTTTTATTTAGATTAAGTCCAAATAAGTTAGTCATAGAAATGTCTAAAAATTAAGCTTTGTTCTATTGAGGAATATCATCATCAATTCCGCTTTCACTTTTATCACCTATATACTTCTTTAAGCCTCTTAAACTCTTTCGATAAGCCTCCCTGCGCTTTTCTTGTGCAAGCATCTCCTCCTTTTGTTCCTTGGTCTGAAAAGATTCCTTGGGCCAGATGTGAAACCCACCCTTAAAAGCATGAATATTCCAATTCCCCCAAATACCGTTCTCGTCGATCCATCCTTGATAATTGACCTCGTGTGTAGGGTAGGTTTTAGTGATGGTAGCAGTCATCCCTTCTAGATTATAGATCCCTTTCCACGTAAATTGTCCTACATCATCAGCCCCTCTTCCGGTGATATCACCGTCATTGAAAGTAAGATGAAACCGCATATTATGCTTTGCAGAATCCGGTCCGTATTGATAAGTATAGAATCCTTCCCATTTGCCACTGGGTAAGTGAGGATGAGTTTCGGTAGTTTGCTTTAGTAAAGACATGTTACGGATTAGTTTAATATAAATATAAGGAGATTCCTCATTTTTGAAAACTTTCCGAATGGAATGAATCAAATTAACTTATGCTTTCCAGATTCTTTAGATCTATCAAACTGCATTTGAAATGACCTTTTGGACAAGTTTTCTTTCCATGTAAACCACAGGGGCGGCAAGGAAGTTCCTCTGAGGATTCCATAATTTGAGCTTTTTCGCTAAGCGGCCCAAATCCAAAATTGGGGACGGTAGAACAGAAGAATGCGGTCACCGGAGCATTCATTGCAGAAGCTAAATGGAGTGGGGCGGAATCATTGACATAATTCATCGCTGCTCCCTGCATTAAAGCAGCAGATTGTAATAAGCTTAACTGACCGGCGAGTACTTTTGCGGAGTTGTTTTTTGCAGTTTCCTGGATGCGGTCACACAGTGCTTTATCACCCGGAGCACCAATCAGAAAAATAGATTGCTGGTCTCCAAGTCGCCCAATGAGCTCTACCCATTTTGCTTCCGGTAAGCGTTTTGTAAACCATACAGAGGCTGGAGCGAGTGTAATATATTTTTTATTCGCTGATCCTTGCGTCGATAAAATCTCCGCAACGTAGCGAAAATCATCCTTGGAAGGATATAAGCTCGGAAGTACCAGAGCATCATCGGTAAAATGTGTGACGAGTGCCAAATTACGTTGCACTTCATGTTGCCCACCTACGGATGGATCGATCTGATGCGGTACACGCTTGTCAAATGTCCACGAAAATGGATTTTTGTTAAAGCCTATTTTCTCCTTTGCACCAGAGAAAGCGCTTAAGAATCCGGAAGAAGCGAAGCGATGGAGATTGATCACCTTGTCGTATTGCGCTTGTCGAATTGTCTTTAACATGCGCCAGAGATTTCTATATTTCTCCTGACCTTTATTAAGTACAAAGACTTGCCGAATATGAGGATGATTATCTAAAAGGGATTCATTGCCCTTGCGTACGAGGATATCAATGGTCGCCTTTGGATAATGCTTGCGAATCTGCTCAATCACTGGCGTAGCCAGAATTACATCTCCCAAGAAAGCAGTTTGTATGATCAAGCATTTCATTCCGCTAAAATAGTGAAGATAATTTTATCATTTTATTCCAAGATTTAGAGTATTCAAAACCA
>JAHDHW010000088.1:0-9163 GCA_020631105.1 Saprospiraceae bacterium
AGTACCAATTAGTCATAATTATTTTCGACCAAGTAAAATCATTTAGCACCTTAATAGTTTTTATGAAATATTTGACTAAAATTCTCTTATCTGTCTTATTTCTTTTTTCGTTTATCATCCCATCTGTGATAGCGCAGAATCCTGTAGATTATAGGGAGTATCATCAAGGTGTAATTACCGCAGAAGAATTCATTGCTAAAGGTGAATTTAATTCCGCGTTGAATGTATACGAAGGGCTTTTTGCAAACTATGAGTTTGTGTTTTTACGAGAGTATAAAGTTGCCAGCCAGTTAGCTTTTATGTTGAAGGACAAGCAGAAAGGCATAAAGATATTAGAAAAAGGAATCCTTGCCGGATGGAAGGTTAAATCTATCAAAAAGAATAAATTCATCAAAGGCTATTTAAATAAAGAAGATTGGAAACAACTTAAAAAGTATGCTGTCAAGGCAAAGGATACATATAAATCAAGCCTTAATCAAGAACTAAGATTCAGGGTTAAAAAGATGTTCAAAAAAGATCAGTGGAAAGCTTTAGGAGCATTTGTTAGATTTTCGGACAAAGGACAAGATCGGTATGCGGAAAGAAAATTTGCTCCGCATAGTGAGCAACAAATGAAAGAACTCAAGGATATCCTTAAAAGAGACGGATATCCCGGGGAACAACTAATTGGAGATCATGTAATGATGTCCACGATCATCAGTCATCATAATTCAATCTCTCAGGCCTACGTAAGACGAGATACCCTTTATCAGCTGATCAGGCCTCAGCTACTACAAGCATTTCAAGCAGGGCAAATCTCTCCATTCGAATTAGCACTAATGGATGAATGGTATCATACGGTATTGGATAAATCTATTTACGGAATTCTAAATCCTCCTTCTTTGGAAACCTTAAAAATTACGAATGAATATAGAGCCAGAATCTTTATGCGATCAGTTGAATTGCACAATCAATTGATAGACCTTGAAGAAGAGACAGGCATGAATTTTTACATTCAGGGATCGCCATGGATAGATGGGGAAATCAAGGTTTCCAGATAAATGAATCAGCGATTAGTGCAATGGACCTTCTTGCAATCAGCTAAGCGTGAGCTTAGCGTCGGTCTCAAGATCATTCCACTGCTCAATTAAACTTCGGAGTCGATCAGCGATCATCAGCACCCGCGAGTCATCTAAATTATCAGGGTAGGGAATCTCATGGATGTCTAGAGCCATTTTGAGGTTTTCCTGGAAGTATAGAAGCACACCGGGATCAATCAAGCTTAGCTGAAACAAACCTGCCATATGCTCTGCTTGCTTGGCTTCCACAGGAAGGTTTTTGGGGATTAGTTTTTCTGGCCGCTTATACCGAGGTTTTTCAAAATCATCGACATCATACCCTTCATCAATTAGCCCATAAAAAGCATGATCAAACTCCATTAATTGTTCAACACAATAATGACAAAGGTCATGAATGACCCCAATGTGATTTGTTTCACTTTTAGTAGTCGAACCATCAGAACGCGTGATATGAAGAATAGCGCGTTCTTCCTTTTTTTGAAAAGATATAATCATTTGCATAAAGGTAAAAGAAAAAGGTTGTGCCCGAAGACACAACCTTTCTTTTATTTTAATCGTTCCGAAAAACGATATAATCAATTCATTATTCTACCTCATTAGCAGGTCTTGGGAATTGAACGTGCACTAAGTCACCAGGACGATCAATTGGTAATTGATCTAAGAATCCCCAACGACGCATGTCAATCCAACGGTGACCTTCACCGAATAGAGAGTAACGACGCTCGTATACTAACTGGTCAACTAACTCGCTTTCGCTTAGTCCAGAAAGTGCATCTAATCCAGCTGCTGCACGAACGATATTTAAAGCACTTAAAGCCTCATCATTATCGGTTCCGATATTAGCCTCTGCATAGATCAGGATTAATTCCTCATTGCGAATGATTGAAGCATCATCACTATTAGAGCCGTAAATGCTCACTTGATAAGGACTGCTTAAATCATCAATAGCGACAGCATCTACTTCCGTAACTTTTGAAAGACGGCCATCACCAGCCTCTGCATCATCTACGAATGTAGGGTGTGCCATATAAAAGTCAACACCAGGTACGTAGAAGTAAGGATTTGCAAGGTCATTACCACTTGCTCCTCCGTATGGGTAATATGCGCCGATGTTTAAGTCGCCATCTAAGTCCATGAAAGAGTTACTCAAAGCGCTAAGTGCACCAGCATTATCTTCCTGATATAATGCTAAACGAGCAGCAAGGGCACGATTGAACTGCGCCAAAGCCTCCGTATCAGAAACAGGAATAGAAGCGAAGCCATTCAAATTAAACACCACATCTTCTGAGATACCATTCAACTGGTTATACCCTTCATCAAGGATCGGTTTGATCCCGGCAAGAGAGCTTCTGTAGCTATCAGTAAATGCACCTAAATTATCAGGATCTTTTACATCGATACGAATACCATTTTCGTATTGACGATTTGCCTCCATCAACATTTCGTGCGCAATTATGGTATTTGAATAACCCAATAAAGCTTGCGTTTGAGAAGCTGTAAAAGAAGCAGCAGTATTTGCTACGGCTGTCTGTAGAATGTATGCGTTACGAATAGTACGGTAACGTCCGAAGTAAGTCCGAGTAGTTAAGAAACCATTATTATCCAAAGAACCACCGTTTTTACCGAGTAACTCAGTAGTGTAACGAGGGTCAGTACCTCTAAGGTCATAATACTCACGACCAACAGTACTGGTTGTCCAGAAATGGAAATTAGCATCTACCCGCATGATTGCCTGTAAACCTTGAGCTAGTAGCTTGATATCCGCTAGGGTAGCACCATCTTCAAAGCTTTCGACAGTAGGAGAGTTGGGATTTAGGATTTCATCATTTTCACAGGCGCTAAACCCAACGAAGGCACCAATGAGAAATATATATAATAAGTTTTTCATTATTGACGGTTTAGAAAGTTACGTTAATGTGGAAGTTGAACGTTTTACTAGCAGGGTAAGGTGTAACCTCAACACTGTTAATTAATACGTTGTTACCAAAGTTAGATACCTCAGGATCGTAACTGTTATAATCGAAGATATTAACTAAGTTACGAGCAGATATTCCTAAACGAAGGTTACGAGCAAATGCGATATCATTACCACCGATATTGTAGTAAAGACCGATCTCACGTAGTCTTACATAACCTGCATCTTCGATATATACATCTGGGTGAACACCTAAAGCAGAAAGACGGTAGTCTCCATTTGAAAGTGCACCACTTGGGTCAAGGTTAGTATCATCATAATCCCAAGTCAAGTTACCCAAGTCATAAAGTAAAGTACTTAAGTTGATACCGTCACCACCTTGTTTCCAGTGTAGTAACCAGTTTAATTCAAAACCTTTATAAGTAATACTGTTGGTCCAAGAAAGGTTGAAATCCGCTTCCATATCACCGAAAGCCATAAAACCGTCACCTTCAGGGTCAACATTAGAACAATCATCTCCATTACATTGTGAAGGATCGATAGAACCAATTAATTGTGTAGCACTAGACCCTTCTTCGATACGTCCTTGTCCTAAGAAAGCAGCGAAACCACCAGTGTTAAATGCAGGAATATCAAGACGAGTAACCTCAGATTGATTTTTCCACCAGTTTAAACCAAGGGCCCAAGAAAGGTCAGCCGTTTTAACAACTTCAGTTTCTAATCCAAGCTCTAAACCTTTGTTTTCTAACTCACCCGCATTTACTACTTTGTTTGCGAAACCAGAAGAAGCTGGTTGCTGAGCACGTAATAAAAGATCATCAACAGACTTGATGTAGTAAGTAGCTGTAAATAAGATACGATTGTCAATAAATCCTAAATCCACACCAAATTCAAGCTCTGTTTGCTTTTCAGGACTTACGTCGATATTACCACGAAGTGCATTGGTAAATAAACCAGCGCTACCTTCAACTTCACCTGGATCAAGAGCGTTAAATCGATCCGCGAAACCAGGGAAACGATAAGATTGTCCGAAAGCTAAACGAGGTTTAACTTGTGAGAATGGAGTAGAGCTAAGGTCTGTAAGGTTATGGATATTGATCGCAAAGTTTGCTTTCGGAGACCAGAAAACCTCATTAGGATCACCATTATTAGTCGACTTATCTGCACGGATACCGGCAGTTAAGATAAACTTGTCGTCTACATTGATTTCTTCTTGTAAGAAAGCACCTTTTACGGTAGAGATGGTTCTGGTTTGACCAACAGTAAAGTTTTCTGCCTGGTCAACATTCTCCTGAGAACCGTTCAATCCTGAAGCAACTGTAGTAATAACATCTTGATTTTCGTCTAACTGAATCACACCCGCTTGTGTACGGAAGTTGATGTTACTTTCTGTGAAGTAGCTATGTACTAAGAAGGCACTCATGTTTTTACGATTCGTAAAAGCGCTACCTGCGATAGATACACCACGAAGTGATCCTGGATCACGGTAGAAAGAAAGTGTTTGAGGGAATAAACCTCTGGTACGTAATGTGTATTGATCTAAACCTAATTCAGCACCTAACTTCAACGTTTGGTTATCAGCTGTATAGATATCATACATCATATTGATACCACCAATAAAACGATTTACTCGTTCTTGGTTAGTAGAAAGTGCAATAGTCTCTAATGGGTTAGAACCCGCGCTACCAGCAGGGTAGTTACCATTTTCGTCAGCGAAAAGGTTTTCCCAAGGCTTAGTAAAGGCCATTGCGTAACCGATAGTTGTATTCGAGTTCGAGTTATTGAATAAACCACGATCTGCATCTGCGTAGATGTAAGAAGTAGATACGCCTAATTCGAATTTATCACCAATCTTTTGTCCAATATTCGCACGAATCGAAGCTTTGTTATATCCAGTATTATCTACAAGACCACCTTGATCACGATAAGTTGCACTTACGAAATATTTTGTGTTTTGGCTACCACCACTAATAGATAAAGCAGAAATAGCTTGAAGTGGGCGATTGTCATAAATTTCAGATTCGTAATCATTATTACCATTCTGATCGAAAAGTACTGCGTCAGCTTCGCCGAATTCTGCAGCTACTTTCGCACGGTCCCAAGCTCTTGTCCCTAATAAACGGGTTGGAGCACTAAAACCTAGCGTTTGAGAGAAGCTAATGCGGTTTCCTTGATTGTACTTACCTGATTTAGTTTTGATAACAACTACACCACCTGCACCACCTACACCGTAGATTGCAGCAGCAGAAGCACCTTTAAGGATTTCAATCGACTCAATGTCTTCCGGGATTAAATCCGCGATACGGTTTGAGGCATCATCCTGGTTCGTTGCTGTATTACCACCACCTGCAGCAGCCGTAACGATATCAGTACCTAGAGAGATAGAAGAGTTGTCAACATAAACTCCATCTATGATGTACTGAGGCTGCTGGTTAAGGAATACAGAAGTTACACCCCGAAGACGGATAGAGAATCCACCACCCGGTGCACCTGAGTTTGCTCTAATATCTGCACCTTTAAACTTACCATAAAGTGCTCCATCAATGGTTGTTTGTGGAGTTACACCTGTAAGTTCTTTAGCACTAATCGAAGCAACTGCATTGGCCAGATTTGATCTTTTTACCGTAGTAGCAAAACCAGTTACTACTACTTCATCTAGCTGGTTTACATCCTCTTCAAGGACTATGGTGATGTTATCTAGCAAATCAACTACTTGAGTACGGTAACCCAAATAGGAAATTTCTAATTCTTCACTTCCTTCTGGAGCAGATAATGAGAATTTTCCATCGAAGTCTGTGTTCGCACCAATAGTAGTACCTTTAACGAGGATGGTTGCACCGATGAGTGGCTCACCGTTTCCATCTGTCACGGTACCTGTCACATTAGTCTGTGCATAGACACCAATAGTGAGAATAGATAGCAGTACCATCCATCTCAGTCTAAGATAAATTTGTTTCATAAATAAGTTATTTGGTTGATAAATAAAATTTGATGTAATCGCTTATGGATTCGCTGATTAATAAATTAATGCCTTTTAAAAAATGTGAGTTGTTATAACTTGGTAATTATCAATTACTTGAGTAATTATTTCGGTTATTTAGGATTATAATTTCTTACTAAATCCTATCATTATTAGGTGAGATAGTTTTGCAAGATCAGGTTTAAAATTAAAAATAGGGTAACAATATGTGGTCAGTAAAAAGGACCACGATTTAAATTAACGCCTGTAAAAACAAATTTTAATCATGTTCTTAACGGGCGGTAATATAGGAACTTTTCCCAATAATTAACGATTAATTAATGCGGATTGTCCCCTCAGAAAGTAAAGAAAGTTGAGAAAAGCCTCAAAAAACGGGGTAGATCAAACAAAGCTGGCCTTTAGGCTAAAAAGAACAGGTCACTAAGTGATATTCACTTAGTGACCTGTTTATTTTTAAATAGTCCGGTTAAAGACTAATCAAAAAGGTTTTCATAAGAAGAATTCGCTCCTCCGGATCGGGTTTCCGGATCAGCTTTTGGTGTATTCAGGTCAAGTGTTTCTGAACCTCCTTTATCACCTAATAAAATGAGTGTACTCTCTTTTTCGAATTTCTCCAGCATTTTGAGTCCTTCTTCTTCGAATACGCCATTTTGCAGATCGACAGAATCCATGAAACTAGAGGACATATCCATGAAACGTTCCATTTCTCCCACTTTATTAGAGACATCATCCGCTATTGCTTCTAGTGCCATATCGAACATTGCTCGTTTGTCCGGATCTCCTGACATTACACTCATTGCAGATTTCATAGCAGAGTGCGAAGCACGGATCGCTTTTCGTTCTTGTTCTTTTAGTTTAACCTGATCTTTGGTATCTTCTAATAAGATTTCAGAGTTTTGATACATGCGACTTAAAATCTTGTGCATGACCTCCATTTTCTTATGCAGCGTTTGATATTTGGCATTACTCTCTTTTAATCGAGCAGCTTTACGCGTTGAAAGCATCATTTGCTTTTCATTATTCTTCTGTTTAGCCATAGAGGCTAATTTCATGTTGCTATCGATTTCCCGATCATTATCAGACATGATGGTTTTGAGTTTCCGCATTTGTCCACGAAGGTTTCCAATCTGCTGACTCATCTTACGAAGATTATCCGTAAGGTCATCTACGTAATTTTTAAGAATACCAATAGGATCAATAGTAACGAACATTCCGGTAATCCAACGCATCACACTTTTGTAACCATACCATACCAGATTCCGCATTCTAGGATCAAGTACCATGTATACAATAGCTGCGAGTACCAGTAGCATTAACGTAAGCTGAAGAATATTGGCAGTCATTGCTACAAGAGCGGGTAAAACCAGGTAAAGAAGATATCCAGCTCCCGCTGCTAATGCGACTGCGAAAATAGTCCCTGTGACGCCTTCAGGCCGTTTCCAAAAGGATTTTTGCTTAAACTGATCCGTATCAAGAGGTGTGTAATCAGACATTATGTTTAATTTATATTTTGTTTATGTGATTCTTAATAAATGTATCTAGAGGAATTGCTGAATGTTTTCAATATCCTTTTCGATCTGGTTGAGGATGCTTTGATGTGTCATCTCAAAGCTTTCGGCAGTAGCGTCGATTTTTTCGCGAGCTTCTTGAATCTGAGCATCTGCTCCGTCAATTGTCGACTGAAATTTAGCAATTTGTTCCCGTAGTTGAGTAATCTTTTCCTCGTGTTTTTGAATTTGCCCTTTTAATTTGATGACTTCCTGTTCTTTGCCGGCAATACGCTGCTGTACTTGTTTCTGCAAAGCGCCATCAAATTGTGCTTTTTCATCCTTGAGTACTTTCTTATAGTGTTCTGCTGTTTCCAGGAGTTTCATCTTGGTCAATCCTACGGTTGAGGCAGTAGCGAATGCGGAACGCATGGCCGTTGACTCATCTAGATTCATCGCTGACAAAGCTGCTAAGCTTTGCTTGAACTCTATGTAATCGAATCCTGGTAAATTGTTTTTCTCTAGTGCTTTCGTAAGGAAATCGACGCTTTTTTGGTCGAGCCCGTGATCTTTTCCGAAAAGTGCTTTTAGGTCTTTTTGCATTGGTTTCTAGTGTAAATAGTTGGACGGAAGTTTAAAAATCAACCCCGTATATGATCAATTTAATTAAAGCTATATTGTATAATTCCACATTGTTCCGCAATGTCTAATTTGGTAAACTGCGTTTCCTTTGCTGCCTTTAAAGCGGCAGCTTTGAGGCTTGAGTTAAAGGTGGTTGAACCTCGTTGTGTAAATTTAGCAGTTTTTATATTGCCTTGATTATCAACACAAACTTTGATAGAAACGACTCCTCGACTATTAGTGTTTACCGCTGCATCTTGCTTTTTAATAACACCTCTGGTCGATAATTCTCCAAGGATAACGGCTGAGGACATATTCTTTGCTTCAACAGCCGGTTTATTACCAGGGACTGGTGTATTGACAGTAGCTTGCGTCTGTGGGTTATATTGAAAATCAGCTGTTGTTGGTACAATAACCTTTTGAGGTGATTTTACCGTTACCTGCGCTTCTGGTTTGGTAGAGGACTGATTGGCTAAGGATTCGCTAGAACCGTAGTTGATCGGGATTTGCGTTTGCGGACGTAGTGCGAGCTCCTGGTTATCAGGGGATGAAAGAGCAGCGAATAAAAATTCGTTTAAAGCCGCTTGGTATTGTTGCCGCTGTGCCATGCTCAATTTAGCTTGTTCAGCAGTCGCTAATTCTTTTACTCGTGATTCTGCATTTCCATTAGGAACGCATACGTAGGCCGTATTTTTAGTTCCAGGCTGCAAAATAACCAATAAAGCTCGGGGCTCTTGCTGACCATTTTTGTATAATCCGACGAGATCTCCATTATTAGAGGCTGTAAACAGATTTTTTACCTGATACCCATCCTTTTGTGCATCCAGCCCCATTTCTAATTGATAGATATAGCCTTTGCTAAAATATCGATATTCTTCAAGGGTAGTACCTTCCTGAGCTAGTCCAAAGGTGCACCAAATGATGCTTAATAGTAGTGTGAATCGTTTCTTCATGATATTAGTCTAAGTAAGTGGTTGGGGCATTTAAGAGCAATTTATGGAAAATATGCTAAAAAGTGAGGGATTCTTCGACGGAGACGGGCGATTGTTGGACAGCGATCCGGAAAAAATAGCTCTAGCTTTCTGCATGAGTCATCAGTCAT
>JAHDHW010000088.1:9263-21929 GCA_020631105.1 Saprospiraceae bacterium
ACCCATGACTAATGAACCACCGTCAGGTTACTAAAGCCACTTCCGGACTTTTGAATGACGACCTGGGTGGAGATTCGCTCTTTCAGCGCTTTAACGTGGGAGATGACTCCGATAGTTTTGCCGGAAGACTGAAGATTCTCCAGCGTAGAAATGGCAAGGTCAAGGGTCGACTCATCGAGCGTTCCGAATCCTTCATCAATGAAAAGAGAGTTAATATCAGCATTACGCCCGGCTAAATCAGATAAACCAAGTGCTAATGAAAGACTAACCAGAAAACTTTCGCCTCCGGATAGGGTATTCATAGACCGAACATTATCCGCCTGGTAAGTATCTATAATATCAAGGGTTAAATCTTCGTCACTACGTTTGTGAATGATGTAGCGACTGTTGAGCAACTGCAAATGTTGGTTTGCTAATTGTGCCAGTTTCTTTAAGGTAAGGCCCTGAGCAAAGACCCGAAATTTCTTACCGTCTGCCTGACCAATGATGTCGTTTAGTTTGGCCCAACGATTATATTCTTTTCTTTGGTTTTCGATCTGGTCCAGCAGTTTTTTACTTTCTGCTTTGAGTAATTTATTTTGAGCAAGTCGTTCATTTATTGCACCGATCCTTTGTTGCAATTGCTGATAGCTTGCATCTAAAGTTTCTAATTCTGTCTGTAATATTGCTGGCGATTTATCGGTGAGGGCTAATTTTTTGGCTTGCTCGAGGTCTGTACTATTCGTTTTGAGATCTTGTTGAAGCTGGACTTGGCGCGTCTTTAAATCTTCTTGAAGGGTTTTCAACTCCTGGAGCTCATCCGTCGAGAGTATCACTTCACGGAGTTCTTCAATATTTTCAAATTCTGTTTTTTGGATAGCTTCCTGAAGCTTGGCTTCAAGTTGAGTAAACGTCTTATTGCTGTTTTCTAATTGCTTTTGATTTTCTTTTTCTTCTGTAGCATTGGTTTGCAATTGTAATTGCAATTCATTCCATTGTTTATTTACTAATTCCTGAATAGTCTCTGCTTCCGTTTTTTTAGTCTCCAGGTTCTTTAGAAAGTCAGTCGGATCAAGATCCCCAAACAGGGATTTCCGTTGGGTAATGGAAAGTCTCAAAGCTTCTTCTGATTCGCTGATCTCCTTGTTGATCGCTTTTAAGGCTGTTTGGGTTTCGCTCAATTGTTTTTTGACCTGTTCGAATTCTTGTGCTGCCAGCTCGGTTTGTCTTTGTAATTCAGTTTGGCGATTCTGGTGAGATTCAAAATCCTTTCTGAGGATATCCAGTTCCTGCTTGGTTTCTTTTGCGGAGCTGATGTCAAAGACTTTATTATATTTTTTCAGTAGCGCATTGACCTTATTAGTTTGTTCTTCGAATCTGCTTTGAGCATCTTTGATCTGCTTGTCCAGGAGCGTAGCCTGTTCATTGATTTTTACAATTCTTAAATCCAGTTCGGTTTTAGTGCTGTTATGTTTTTGGACAATTGCTTCGTGCTGTTCAAGAGAGGCGTCCAGCGAAGTCAGTTTTTTACGTTGATCCCTAAGTTTATTGATTTGTTCTTCGAATTGCTGAATCTTACGATTGATTAAGTGTTGTCGGGTTAGTGCAAAATCTTCTAGTGCAAGTTCGGGCGCAATCTCTTTAATCTGCAGTTCCATTTGCATGATTTTCTTGGATTGCAGGCTCAATGAACCACTGATAGATCGGCCATCATTACCTGCCAGGTTTTCGATTGCATTTTCCAGTTCTTGCTGACGGTTTAGTAATTTTCGAAAATCCTTAGTGAGGATTTCATGTTGCTTTTCGGTGTTCTCCAGTTCTTTAGCGGCCTGATCAATAAAGGGTTTGAATTTGTGCTCATGAAAAGGATGATCCGTTGAAAAACAAAGGGGACAAGGATCTCCCGGTTTGAGCTGACTCCGATCCTGTTCATAATTGGCAATCATGCGTTGTTGTTCGTAGACTTGCTTTTTGAACTCTAATTGCTTACTCAGCGCATCCATTGTTTCCAGGGCCGTCATGATGCGGGTGTTAATATAGGTTTCCTCTTTTTGAAGAGAATCTAGCTGTTCTTCATAATGATTGTATTCCTTGAGGAGATCCTGATAACTATCATTGAGTAACCGAAGCTGCTGGAGATTTTTGTTGCTATTATTGAGTTGCTCAATATCCTCTGATAATTTATGGAGTAATTCTGATCTACTTTGCACAAAAGAATCGGGGATGCTATCCTTAAATTCAGCGAGGGTATTATCCAAAAGGGTATTGGCCTGACCGAGGAGTTTATTTAGTTTTTCGTTTTCAGTATTTAGTTTTTCCTGTTCTTTTTGAATCTTCTCTCGTTCTTTCTTTAATTCATTTTGTTGAGTGAAGGAAGATCGCAATGTTTCATAATGCTGATCAATTTTAGGAAGGTCCTCAAAGATGGAATGGTAATCTTGATGTTTCGTCAGCCATTCATTTATCTTAGACTCTTCCGCTCGAAAATTCTTAAGATTATTCTCCAGGGTTTCAATTCTTTGGCTACGTTGTCCGATTAACTGCTGATGATTTTCCTGATCTTTTTTTAGTCGAAGGAATGGAGCCTCTTTTTCTTTTATTTGAATATCAAGCGTTCGGACTTCCTCGATTACGGGGAGTTTTTCCTGTAGCTCTTGCTTTATGGACTGAATACTTTGGATTGCAAGTTGTCGTTCAGAATCCTTCTCTGCTTTTTTATGATTTAATTCGATACCGCTGGTTCGAAGGCTTTCAATCTGAGCAGAGAGTTGGTGGATTTGAGCTTTTAATTCATCATGTTTTTCCAGTTGAGGGAGAATGGGACTAATTTCCAGGTGTTTGTTTAACCGTTGCAATTGAGGTTTGGCAGCCGCAGTTTCATCTGCTAATAACTTGCTATCGGCCTGAAGATTATTTTGTCGCTCTTCTAAGCTCTTTATGGAAGCCAACCAGTTTAATGCCTTTTGGATAAGACTTAAAGCAGATTGCTTGGTTTTTGCCTCTTGAGTGTTTTCTTTTTGTTCGCTGGTCAGGGTCTTTAATTCCTCTTTATCCAGGATCTTTAGATTTTCGAGCTCTGATTTTAGCTTGTCAAGATCGGCAGCAGCGGCTCTGAAACGTTGAAAGGCAGCCATAGAAAGTTGAGAATAGATTTCAGTTCCCGTGATTCTTTCTAAAAGATCACTTCTTTCTTTTTCACCGGACTTTAAGAATGCCGCGAAATCGCCCTGAGAAAGTACCACTGATCGGGAGAAGCGATCATAATCCAGTCCGGTAATCTGTTCAACCTTTTCATCAACCTCTTTTATTTTTTCAGCGATTGGGAGATAAGCTTGTTTTTTTTCATCCCAGGCGGCTAATTCTCTTTTAGGGCCAAGAATGTTTCCATCCACTTTTCCTCTGGCTCTCCAGAGTTCCCACCTTGCCCGGTATAGCTTTTCCTTAATCTGAAAATCTACCTCCGCATAACATTCTGCTGCACCATAAGAGATCACTTCTTTAACATCTTTATTCCGGTGCATTTTTCCGTAGAGTGCCAGGGTAATGGCATCCAGAATTGTCGTTTTTCCAGCGCCGGTATCTCCGGTGATTGCAAATAATCCACTTGCTGCAATAGGTGCTTCATCCAAAGCAATAGTTGTTTGGAGCCGAAGCGAATTGAGGTTTTTTATGCGGATTTTTTGAATTTTCATAAATGATCAAACGTAGTTAAGCTTCTTGATTTTCGTTCATCCAGTTTTGTAATTCCTTAAACGTATCTAAGAGTTCTTCAATTTCGTCAGGAGGGCTTCCATAGCTTTCGCATTTCTTTTGAAAAACTTCTATTGGATTCAACTCATCCAAATCAACTTCAGTGGTTTGTTTATCCAGTGCGAAATGTCTTCGATTAGTCCGGATTTTAAGCAGGTCCAAAGGCATGTCCTTACAGTAATCTTTTAAGAGACCATCGAGGTTAGGAATGATTTTTTCGGATTCGATGATGACTTCAACCCAGGCTTTTAATTCATGTTCTTCTACCTTGTTTGAAATTTTATCTAATTGTTTTTGTACCGATTTTAAAGAGCCTTCAAGACTAATCAATCTTCTAAAAGTTGGAACCTTTATTTCACGGATACCTTCCTTAAATTGTTGTCCTGCAAAATGGAGTAGGGTGACGGATTTTTGATCTGCAATCTCTGAGAAGCTAAGCGGAATCAAAGAACCCGAATATCGGACATGGTATTGTTCTCCTACTACCTGTGCCTTATGAAGGTGGCCAAGTGCTACATAATTGAAAACATTAGGAAAATCAGTGCCCTCAATGTTCTCCATATTTCCAATGTAAATATTGTCTTGTTTGTCGGATGCAATTGCACCTTTTGCGTATAGGTGCCCGGTCGTTATTATTGGAATATCTAGCGATGAATAGGCCTGGGCGAGTTCACCTAAATCCTGGTAATGTTTGAAGATGCCTTGTTTGATGCGGTCAATACGTTCGCTTACGTCTTCACCTGCGATACTAGACCGAAGGTCGCGATCGCGGAGAAAAGGAACGGCAGCGACGATAAGTTCTGGGTTTCCGTCAGGATCAGCGAGTACTAATAATTCATCTTTTAGGTCATCACTGGCGGAGCCGATCACATGAATGTTCAATGCTTTGAGTACATCTTTAGGGGCATTGAGCATAGAAGGTGAATCATGATTGCCGCCGGTGATTATAACATGACGGCAAGCCGTATTTTGTAGCTGGATTAAAAATTTATAATAAAGACTTCGGGCATAATTCGGTGGATTACCAATGTCAAATATATCCCCAGCTACGACCAAAGCATCTACCTGTTCCTCATTAATGAGATGATGCAACCAGTCCAAAGCCATTTGATGCTCCTGTTCCCGATCATTATAGAGGAATTTTTGCCCAAGATGCCAGTCCGCAGTATGGAGGATTTTCATGTTGTAAAGAAATTAAAATTAAAATTGGAATGCAAATATGAAGGACAAAGGTAATCGCTTAGTTTTGTTGTTGAACAAATTCAAGCGCACGTATCTCGGACCAGGCGTATTTAGAATTTGACATCGTAAAACCTACATGACCTCCTTCTTCGGGAGTCTCCAGGTAGATATGTTGATGCTTGCTGCATAGATCCTGTGGGGAACACTCTGGTGTAAGAATGGGGTCATTTTGAGCATTCACCAAGAGAGTAGGCACTTGAATACCCTCCATAAAATTACGAGCGGAACCATATTGATAAAATTCATCCGCATTTTTAAATCCATTCAATGGTGCAGTAAAGTAATTATCAAAATCTGACCACTCACCGATTTTAGTGAAGTTATTGAAATCTATCGTTTCTGGAAATTTCTCTGCTTTGGCCTTAATTTTTACCTTAAGTTTTTTGAGGAAACGACGCTTATAGAACTTTGATTCTGGTTGATCTAAAAGTTTAACGCTCGTTACAAGGTCTGCAGGAGCGGAAAACGCAATGGCTGATTTGATGACATCCGGAGTATTTTTTCCATGCGTGCCCAAATATTTCATATTGATGTTGCCTCCCATACTAAAGCCAATGAGGACGATTTCTTCATAGTTTTTGGTTTTTAAGGCATGTTCAATGACTTCTCCGATATCTCCAATTTCTCCGTGGTTATAAAGTCGCATGGCCTTATTCATCTCTCCGGAGCAGCTTCGACAGTTCCATGCGAGAACATCCCAGCCTTGGGACATAAACATTTTGGCCATTCCTCTGATGTAGTGCCTGTCCGAATTTCCTTCTAGACCATGAGATAGCAAAACCATTTTTTTTGATCCTTTGTCAATCCAGTCCAGGTCAACAAAGTCGCCATCCGAAAGGGTAAGCCTTTCTCTTTCATATCTAATACCGCTAACTCTGCGGGTGATCGCAGGCAGGATAGTTTGCAGATGTGCATTGAATTGATAAAAGGGTGCACCAGGATAGGTACTTTTATGGAGGACCGGCATGTAGTTTTGGCTGCGAAGATAAAAGAAAAGTCTTTAGTGAACAAAGAGGAATTAGCGACTCATTTTTAGGAATCGAATGGACTCTTTTTGGTTGCCATCCATAATTTGAAGTGTATAAATGCCATTACTCAGATTTACTAAGTCATATAGATTGCTAATACTTTGATAGTTTTGGACCTCAATCAAATCTCCAAACATCATATTGCCTCTAAAGTCATAGATTTGAACCATAACACTTCCTGATTCTATGTCAGAAAACTGAAGATAAAGATGATCATCCGATGGGTTCGGAATAACCTTAGCGGTACTATTGCTGAAGCTTACTTTTCTCGTTGGGCTGATTCGGGTGGTACCATCAGTCATTGAGAGTATAAGTCGATAATAGACGGTTGAATCAAGAGGTGGATTATTGTCAACGCTGGTATAAGTGCTGGAGGATTGGGTGTCACCATTAGCAGGCTGTGTCCCGAGATTAGTGAAGGACTGACCATTTAGTGATCGCTGTACCCGAAAGGCAGCAAAGTCTTTTTCTTTGGATGTTTGCCAGCTTAGCTCAACACTGCGTTCACTACGATTTGCTTTTGCATCAAAGTCAGTTAGATCAGGAATCGTTCCTCCGATCCATGATTTGACACCTGCTCCGTATGAACCGTTCAGCTGGTTGACCTCTATTTCGATATAATGACCAAACGAGACTTCATGCAAGGACCAATTATCAAAAGAACCGGATTCACCTTGTTTGAATAAGTCCACATCTTCAATTGTTGGAGCAGTATCATAACCGTTTTCAGAACTTAATAAATGATAGAAAAACATTTCATTAAGATCCTGGCTAAGTGGGAAAGTTCGTTGTATATCCTGAAAATCAGATTGTTGAAAGTAGAATCTAAGCTTTAGAGGTTCGGTAATTGTTCTGGTTGATTTAATAAACCAGAATCGATTAAGCACATACCAGTCATCCCAATCCTTATAAGCTGCATCAAGCAAGTTTTGACAACCTCCGATACCCAGAGTTGACTCATTTCTAAGTCTAATGGTTAATGATTCGTCAAAAATTGACCCGATATCTTGTCCATTGGTTTTGATGGAGATTAATATCTTATCGTCAATGGTGTTGGTAAAATGTGTCCATCCTTCCGGGCCCTGGCATTCATCCATCCCAACGGTAAGGCCACTAGAATTTTGTACACCTGTTTGCTCATTTATGGGGTTGCCGATAAAGTCAGCTTCGTTATAAATGAGGTTTTCGTTAGTGATTATGAACTCATTATTGAATAAGTTATAATTTCGTATAACACCGCAACCCTCATTGATGATGGTACCATTATTTGTAACTGTACCATAGTTTTGGAAATAGCCATTGGTGCTGATAGTGCCGCCAAAAGAATCAAATTGACCGTGGTTAGTCAGTGAAATGAAATTCAGATCAATATCTCCATAGTTCTCGAATAGGCCTGTACTTTCATTAACTAATTGCTCGCCAGCCTCCATTAGAAGACTTCCTGAGTTATTAAAATCACTTTGGTTAATGAAGTTACCATCAATAATCAATTGCCCGTCGTTATCAAAACTACTCAGGTTCGTTATCCCTTGCTCAAATGCGATGGAAGCATTTTCGAAGTTGATAATCGTGCCGCTTGAGTTATTTACCGGCGCTTGAAAAACAAGCATATTGGCATTTTCTATTGTAAAGTCAATGGTAAGTGCCTGGCTCATGACTGGAAGAAAGTCGCCAGGAGGTTCTGAAGGAACGGATGCATTATTTCCTGGCCCTGGAAGACCATTTGACCAATTGGATACATCTGACCAGTCGGTACTAGTTTGTCCCAACCAAACGGTCTGACTACTTAATGTAGTAATACCGAATAATAACATCAATACAGGGATTAGACAATACCTAAGCAGTCTAATGCTGCAACTGATGCCACTAGTAAGAGTTGTATCGTTTTCCTTGTTAATCACGGCAACATTTTACTTCAATAGAAATAAATGCTTTAAAACAAGTTATTGGGATAAATAAGCTTTAAAATGAATATCAAGAAAATGAAAAATGGAGTACTTAAAAGGAGGGAATGTTTAAATAACTCTGCCGAATATTGAATGCTGAATTCAAATATAAGGTTTTTTTAGTTTAGGCGCTCGATTAAAGCATCCATTTATTATTTTCGCGTCTCAATATTACAAAAATGAAACGGATATTAATTAAAAATGCACATATTATTAATCGAGGTAATATCATTATTGGTGATTTGCTGTTAGAAAACGGTTTTATCGAGAAAATTGCGCCTCAGATTGATACTCATGCTGATCTAGAGATAGATGCCACCGGGAAATACCTGATGCCCGGGATTATTGATGATCAGGTTCATTTTAGAGAGCCTGGGCTTACGCATAAGTCAGATTTATACACAGAGCCGAAGGCTGCAGTAGCTGGTGGTGTAACGACCTATATGGAGATGCCGAATACGAAACCTCCGGCAGTAACACAGGAATTGCTACAGGACAAGTATGACATCGCCAGTCAAAAAAGCTTGTCTAACTATTCCTTTTTTATGGGGGCCAGCAATGATAATATTGAAGAGGTCCTTAAAACGAATCCTGAAGAGGTATGCGGGGTAAAGGCCTTTATGGGCTCCAGTACAGGGAATATGCTCGTAGATGACCCCAATACGCTGGAACAGCTCTTTAGTAGATGCCCAATGCTTATTGCTACTCATTGTGAGGATGAACATACTATTCGTAAGAATTTGGAAGAATACAAGGAAAAGTATGGAGCAGATATCCCGGTTGAGTATCATCCGATAATACGAAATACAGAAGGTTGTTTGATTTCTTCTTCATTCGCTGTTGGACTGGCTAAGAAACATGATACCCGATTACACATCTTACATATCAGTACGGCTGATGAACTTGATTTATTTCGAAATGATATTCCATTACAGGAGAAAAGGATCACTTCCGAAGTTTGTGTACATCACCTGTACTTTAATGCAGATCAATATGCTACATTGGGGACGCAGATCAAGTGTAACCCAGCAGTGAAAGGCAAAGAGCATCAAGAAGCTTTATTGCCGGCCTTGTTAGACGATCGCTTAGATATCATTGCCACAGATCATGCACCACATACCTGGTCAGAAAAACAAAACAATTATCTAGGTGCCCCCTCCGGTGTACCTTTGATACAACACTCATTGAATGTAATGCTTGAGTTCTATCATCAAGGTAAGATTAGCCTGGAGAAAATCGTGGAGAAGATGTGTCATGCACCATCTGAGTGTTTCCGAATTCGTCGCAGAGGTTATGTCGAAGAAGGACAATGGGCAGATTTAGTGCTTTTCGATTTGAATAAAGAGTGGAAGGTGACGAAGAATAATATCTATTATAAATGTAACTGGTCGCCTTTCGAGGGGCATACTTTCAAAGGTAAAGTCACCAGTACTATTGTAAGTGGACACCTGGCATATCACGAAGGAGAATTCGATGAATCAGTGCAAGGAAAACGGGTGAAATTTAAGGCTGCAGAATAAAAATCTAAAAAAGGCTAATGACAAATGTTATTAGCCTTTTTTATTGGTTTTACTTCATGATGAAGGAATCTGTATCTACTAACATTCCTGCAATGGCCGCGGTGAGAAAACAGGCTACAGTACCTCCAATTAAGGCCATAAGGCCAAACTTTGCGATGGTCGTTCTTTGCCCAGGAGCAATTGCGCCAATGCCTCCAATTTGAATCCCGATTGAAGCAAAGTTCGCAAAGCCACAAAGGGCATAAGTTACGATGATCAGAGATTTGATATTCAGTTCTTTGGTGATTTTTGCTAATTCAGCATATGCAAAAAATTCATTAATTACCGTTTTTTGCCCGAGTAGCTGGCCTACCAGGAAGATGTCCTGACTTGGTACCCCAAGTATCCAGGAGACTGGTGCGAACAACAAGCCGAGCAGAAACTCCAGATTAAGTCCAACAATTGCGGAGTCCTGAATTTGATATCCTTTTTCCATCAGGAAGTTTGCAAAACTATTCACCCAGCCATTTAGGGGAGTGTAGTAACCAATAATATCTGACAAAATATAATTGAGCATGGATACTAATGCTGTAAATACCAAAAGCATTGCTCCAACATTCACGGCTAATTTAAGTCCGTCTGCTGTACCGATCGAAATGGCTTCCAGTACATTACTACCTACAGTATCTTTAGGGAGCTTGAATTCTTTCACCACTTTGTCTTCTTCATCTTGTGGATAAAGAATTTTTGAAGCGACGATCGCCGCCGGTGCAGAAATTATCGATGCCATCAAAAGGTGTTGAGCGAATAGATTCCGGGCTGCATTTCGTGTTGCTTCACTAGCTGCTATTACCGTTTCATTCTCGAGAAGATTACCTGCGGCAATGATGACCTGGCTTTGTTGTTCAGCGATAGCAGCGCTTACCCCAGAGGCATCAATAATATAAGCGGAAATATACTGCCGTGCAGCATCTAGAGCTGCCGGAGAATTGCGGAGTACCTCATCTGTCATTTCAGGTATTGCCGCAAAAGAATCTCCCAAATAACCCACATAAGCAGCAAATACCCCCCCAGCAATGGTCGCCATACCTCCGGTCATCAGGCAAAGAATCTCTGATTTAGTCATTTTTTCGAGATATGGCTTAACAATCAGTGGTGCTTCTGTTTGTCCGATAAAGACATTTGCAGCAGCGGCCAGGCTCTCTGAGCCCGAAAGTCCCATCACTCGCTTCATTAACCAGGCAAAAACATAAATGATCTTTTGTAGAATCCCCAGATAATAGAGTAGGGAAGAGAGTGCAGCAAAAAAGACAATGGTCGGTAAAACCTGAAATACAAAAATATAACCGAAGCTGTTCAGATCGGTTATCAGGTTACCAAAAAGGAAGATCGCTCCGGCTTCCGTAAAGTTGAGCACCTTTGTAAAGAACTGAGCCGCAATATCGAACAAATAACGAATAAAGGGTACATGTAATATTAAAACGGCAAGGACCAATTGAATTCCAATCCCTTTTATAACTAAGGGCCAGCTTACTTTACTTCGATTAGCACTAAAAAGATAACATATGCCAATAAGTACGGTTATACCGATGACTCCTCGTAAAAGCCCAATCATAAAGTCCATAGTTGTTGTTTTGCTCCGATCAAATGTAACTAAAATACACTTACTATTATCAAAAACCATTCAGCAAAATCTAGAAGTTATTCCTTCCTGTAAGTATTCGTAAATTCTTCTTTGGTAAAATTACTTCGTATGCTTATTTTAGCGGCTATGGATAAAAATGCCTATTTGATTGGAATTACCGGTGGGAGCGGAAGTGGGAAAACAACTTTTATTAATCGAATTCGAGCCACTTTTCCGAAATCTCAATTATGTATTCTTTCACAGGATGATTATTACCGCTCAAGGGAGGAGCAAGAAATTGATGCCGCTGGTAAGGCAAATTATGATTTGCCCAAGTCTTTCCATAAAAAAGAATTTTACCGAGATATTTTGAAGTTGAGAAACGGAGAGGTAGTAAATCGGCCAGAATATACTTTTAACAATAAGTTGAAAGAGTCCAAAATGCTCACTTTTAACCCTGCACCAATCATTATAGTCGAAGGTCTTTTTGTTTTCCATTTCAAAAAAGTGAAACGATTATTGGACCTCAGGGTGTTTTTGCACGCTAAAGAAAACCTAAAAGTTATTCGACGGATTAGGAGAGATCAGGTAGAACGAAACTATCCGGTTGATGATGTTTTGTATCGTTATGAGCATCATGTATTACCTACTTTCGAAAAGTATATCGAGCCTTATAAAGAAGATGCAGATCTTGTGATTAATAATAACAAAGATTTTGAGGCTGGATTTGAAGTATTAGTTGGCTTCTTAAAACAAAAAATAAAAGAGTATTCAACGAAGGCTTAGTCTAGTTTTTCGGGTAAGTAGACTTTCGGAAACCAAAAGAAAACAATGCAAAGGTATCTTTACCTCCTGTTATTCCTATTATTCGCAGGTCCTGCGATAGCTCAGATCGTAAATATCGAGGATAAACGAGTCATGCTTGATGACTCTACCCATTGGTATGGACAAGTCCGTTTAGGATTTAATCTGGTAGAAAACGGGAATAGCATCATCAATCTCAACGGGGCAATAAGTCTGGAGTATGAAAAAAATAAGCATTGGTTCCTATCCTTGTCGAATTTTAACTTTATACAGGTCGATAAACAAGACTTTGTAAATGATGGGTTTCAGCACTTTCGTTATAATTACCGGATAAGCCGATGGTTTATCTACGAAGCATTTACGCAGGCTCAGTATAATGAGAAACTGAGGTTACGGCTTCGTTGGCTTTTAGGGACGGGAATAAGAGTTCCACTCCTTGATGAAGGCAATCAGAATATATATTTAGGCTTGACTTATATGTATGAATTCAACGAAGAAAGAGATCCCGACCTTGAGTTTAGAGACCATCGGATGAGTGCCTATGTTTCATTTGGCTTGCAGCCATTCAAGAATGCGAGCCTGTCCAATACGACTTATTATCAACCTGTATTTAATGATTTTGCGGACTTACGGCTTTCTTCTCAGACCACTTTAGCAATCAACCTGACTAGTAAACTGCTTTTTTCAACCACCTTTAGTATTACACATGATACGAGAGTCCCCGATGAAGTAGAAAATACAATTTATAGTTTTCGCAATGGCATCCGCTGGAATTTCTAAGCCACCAACTCCCT
>JAHDHW010000295.1 GCA_020631105.1 Saprospiraceae bacterium
GTTAGTGGGTTAGTGGGTTAGTGGGTTAGTGGGTTAGTGGGTTAGTGGGTTAGTGAGGTGCAAAAATAAAAAGCAAAATGGAAAATGGAAACTCTATTCAATGCCTATAGAATCTAGACATCCATAAATGTATAATATTGAGCCGATAACTGCCCTAAGTAAGAGGCTCCATGCTGCATCGCATCCTCCAGATCGTCTGCTAAATCCATGATCGAAAAAACAGCTTGCACATTTATTTTTTTTAAGTCTGCTGAACTCAAATTATTATTCCCTACAAATAATGACAATGGCTTCTCATACTTTTCACATAATCTAGCAATACCATCTACTACTTTTCCCTGAAGCGATTGATTATCCAGATTGCCTTCCCCGGTGATCACCCAATCGGCATCCTGAATCTGAGTCTCCAGGTCGGTCAATTTTGCAATAGCATCAAAGCCCTTTACCAATTGCGCACCACATAAGGCAGTAAGTCCTCCTCCTATTCCACCTGCGGCCCCACTACCTGGTAATTCACTGATGTCTATTTCTCTTTTTTCGCTGAGTATAGCGCTGAAATGTTTAAGTCCCTGATCTAATCTTTGAACCTGCTCCTGCGTCGCTCCCTTTTGCGGAGCATAAACATAGGCCGCTCCATTTTCACCATAAAAAGGGTTCGTCACATCACAAAACAAAGTGATCTTCACTTGATCAAAGTCCAATAATCCTGTATCCTCAATAAATGCAACATGAGATAGATTTTCGCCGATTGGTGCTAAGGCTTCCTTATTCTGGCCCAGAAATCTAAACCCAAGTTTCGAGGCAATTCCCATACCTCCGTCATTCGTAGCACTTCCTCCCAGAAACAGATAAATATCCTGATAACCTTTGGCGATTGCATCTGCTACCATTATCCCTGTTCCGATTGTACTGGCAAACATAGGATTACGTTCCTGTTCATCCAATAGTACGAGTCCACTTGCGCTAGCAACTTCTATAAAAGCTAAATCCCTCGAAGTATAGTAACTGGCTTTGATTGGTCTACCCAGAGGATCTTGCGTATTCACCCACTCTTCCTTCAGGGCCAAGTGATCAGAGAGGCTACTCAGCGAACCATCCCCTCCATCAGCCATAGGATGATACAAGAGTTCTATCCCGGCATCCTTTTCCTGTAAAGCCTCCCCTATTGCCTCGCAAACTTGTCGTGCAGACAATGAGCCTTTGAACTTATCGGGTGCAATTAGAATCTTCATGCTCAATTAGAATAGATTAGGAACATTCATACTCACGATCACAATCAACACAAAGAAAGCCACAAGTACCAAGGCTTTCTTTTTGTCTATTTCCAAAGTATCTGAAATAGACAAAGTCTTGTCCGTCTTTGCTTCGGCACTCGTTAAATAACTCGCGAGCAAACCTACCACTAAGGTAACGACTGCGCCTACGGCATTCCACCAAAACCAAAACACCTCCGGTACAAACAACCACAGATAAACATTCACCAGGACCCCGGACAATAAGCCGATATTAGCTCCGGGTGCATTTACTTTTTTGATTGCGATTGCGGCAATGAAGGTTGCGATAATAGGTCCGTAAAACACGGAGCCTACTTTGTTAATCGCTTCAATAACCGTCTTCGCAATATCGCCTGTAAAGAATGCCAGCACGATACATACGATCCCCCAGAAGAGTGCGGCATACTTGGAGTAGGCCATATATTTTTCATTGGGCAGTTCTTTCTTTCTATTGAAAAAGTCTTCTACCGATGCTGCACTCAAGGAATTAATCGCTGAACTCAAAGAGGACATCGCCGCAGAGAATATAGCCACCATCAATATACCAATCACCCCATGTGGCAGATAATCTCTGATAAAAATCGGAATCATTAAATCCGGTTTATCCGATGGAATCGCATCCAAAAAAGAAGACTGCGTCATCGCCAATGTTCCGATCACCAATCCCATCAGGCAATAAATAAAAGTGATTGGAAAACGTAAAAGACCATTAAACATTAAAGTCTTTTTTACGGTACCCAAATCCTTCGCAGAAAATAAGCGCTGCACCTGGCTTTGGTCCGTTCCATAATAAGAGACGTATAAAAAGAATCCTCCGATCAGCATTGGCCAAAAACCAAACTCATCGCCTTTCTCCAGTCCCATCGAATCGAAGCTGACGGCTTCTAGTCTTGAACGGTCAATGTTTTCCATAAACTCCGCCCAGCCGCCTAAGGAATAGATACCTGCTACCAGACAAATGATAATCCCTAAAAACAAAATGATCATCTGGATCATATCCCCATAGACAACGGCTTTCATACCACCTTGATAAGAATAGATCAAGGTCACTACCCCAATAATCACAATCGTTTGCCACATTGGAATATCCATCACGCTCGTCAGGATCAGCGCAACAGTATAAATCATAACACTGGTTGCGAAGGCCCTGCTAATTTGAAAAACTGCGCTTACTAAGATTCTGGTCGACGTACTAAATCTTTTTTCGAGATAGGCATATACACTGACAATCCCCGCCTTATACATTGGCGGGATTAGAAAAACCATCAGGAAAAGCATCGCCAAAGGCACTGCAAATTCATAGGTTAGCCACATCATACCGCCACCCTGTTTTAAACCAACGAAGGCAGGAGCCGAGATAAAACTAATTGCAGATAACTGTGTCGCAATGGTACTCAGGGAAAGTGGAAACCAGCCGAAGCTTTTTCCTCCCAAAAAATAATCTTCGCTATTTTTATTGTCCTTGAAAAGTCTACCTAAGAATAGAAATCCAATGATATAACTTACGATTACCAGATAGTCAATGTAATTCATGTTTCATTTAGTTTACTTGAACAATAAAAGCAAAGCTTATGCTCGGCTTTTTACACCTAAGGTTTTAGTTTTTCAACTTGAGTTATTTATTTTTTTCGCCAGGGTTGCTTTCGTTCGCTGAAACCATTCCGCCTTTAGGATGCTCAGTTGTAATAAATCAACCCGGCGTTCTCCATTTATACTAGGTAAAAAATTTCGAAGTACGCCTTCCTGGCTAACGCCTACACTTTTCAGCGCTGCTACACTTCGTAAGTTTTCTCCATGTACTCCAAAACCTATACGCTCTACACCCAGCTTTTCAAAAGCAAACTCAAAGAGTAAATACTTGCAATGCTTATTCACTCCAGTTCCCCAAAACGAGGTTCCATACCAGGTATGTCCAATTTTTATACTTTGCAAATCTGGGATATAATCATAGAGTCTGGTTAAGCCTGCAACTTCATTTTTTTCTTTATCAAAAACGACAAAGGGATAAGAGGTCCCTTTAATTTTCTGCTCAATAGCCGAGTGAATATATTTTGAAAAATCCGCTTCTTCCAGCCCTTTCTCTAAGAAATAAGTCCATACTTTCGGGGCCGCAGCAATTTTTTTCAAGGACTCTAAATGCTCCAAACTCAGTGCACTCAAACGTACACGTTCGTTCTCGAGTACATAATTTTTAGCAAAGTCAAAATTACTATTACTCATCAAATTAATATTTGATCTTAAGTAGTTCGCAGAATTACTTAAGGGTTCTTCAACAAGTCCAATGTGCAGGC
>JAHDHW010000089.1:0-1573 GCA_020631105.1 Saprospiraceae bacterium
ATGAATACTCTATATCCAATATTCCTAAAATTAAACAAGCTCAGTTTGCTCATTGTCGGAGCAGGTTATGTAGGCTATGAAAAATTATTCTTCATACTCAAAAATAGTCCAAACGCAAATATTACTGTCGTAGCCAAAGAAGTGTCTACAGAAGTAAAACAACTCCTGGAAAAGAAGAAAGGCAAAGCACAATTTAATGTACGGGTCATCGAAAAAGCATTTGATGATAATGACTTAATCAAGCATGATCTGGTTATTGCTGCTACGGATATTCAAGCATTAAATTTGGAGATTCGAACCTTAGCAAAACGAAGAGGTAAGCTGGTTAACGTTGCTGATACTCCTGACCTTTGTGATTTTTACCTTGGATCAATTGTGACCAGAGGTGACCTAAAGGTAGCCATTTCAACAAACGGCAAATCACCAACTTTTGCCAAGCGCTTCCGTCAGGTACTCGAAGAAGTCCTTCCGAATAATACTAACGCTTTACTACAAAATCTAAAAGTAATACGTGATCGTCTGACGGGTAATTTTACTCAAAAGGTGGAAGAATTAAATGCGATTACAGAGACCCTGGTACAAGAGGCCGAGGCGAAAAATTAGTGCAGATAGATAATTTACAAAACTCGAAAAGCAGTTTGAAACAATGAAAGAAACTAAAAAGAGAAGCATCACAAAAGCAGTCACTTATCGTCTTGGAGCAACGATCGCAACCTTTACACTAGCGTATGTTTTTACCGGGAGTGTAGAGATTGCAACGAGCATAGGGATACTTGATTTCTTCGTAAAGTTTACGATCTACTATTTGAATGAGCGGGTCTGGACTTTAGTACCATGGGGCTACAACAAAGAAGCTCAAAAAGCTATCAACGAACAACAAACATCTAAAATAGAACAGCATGCCGCAACAAGCCACTGATATAAATAAGCAATGGAGCGTTGAGCATTTAAACGAAGTGTTTACACCACTGAGTTTTAAAGAGCGCCTCGAAAAACTCTATGAGTATTTTCCGGAAGAAGCGGTTTTATATACTTCTTCTTTTGGAACCAAATCCGTTTTTCTATTGCACCTGATCAGTCAAATCCGGCCGAGTCAGCGTGTTCACTTTATTGATACAACCTACCATTTTCCGGAGACCATTGCCTATAAAGAAAAAATAGGAAAGCGCTTTGGGCTAAAGATTGTAGATGTTCGACCGAGTGATCGGGAAAATGCTATTACCCGAGAAGATCAATGGTGGATTGATCACCCTAAAATGTGTTGTAGTGTCAATAAGGTAGTGCCTTTAGAGCCAATCGTTGCAAAGCATAAAGTCTGGATTTCAGGTTTGATGTCTTACCAGACGAATTTTAGATCTCGATTGAGAGTCTTTGAACAGCAAGGAGATATTATCAAATTTCACCCTCTGGTGGATATTGATGAAGGAGAGTTTCTATACCACATGGATTTTTATAAACTCCCCCGACACCCATTAGAAAAACATGGCTATGGTTCAATCGGTTGTACGCATTGTACTGCTAAAGGCGAAGGTAGAGAAGGCCGCTGGAAAGGAAAAGAAAAAACGGAGTGCGG
>JAHDHW010000089.1:1673-5808 GCA_020631105.1 Saprospiraceae bacterium
TATTTATTCTCATGATCAAAACAGATATTCTCATAATCGGAGCTGGCCCCTGTGGATTGTTTACGGTATTCGAAGCAGGTTTGCTAAAACTGAAATGCCATTTGGTGGATTCTTTGCCGCAGCCTGGTGGACAATGTTCGGAAATATATCCAAAGAAACCTATTTATGATATACCAGGGTATCCTTCTATTCTTGCTGGAGATTTGATTGATAATTTAATGGAACAAATCAAGCCATTCAAACCTGGTTTTACTTTAGGTGAACGAGCAGAAACTATTGAACGCTTGGAGGATAATACTTTTAAGTTGACGACCAATAAGGGGACGGTAATTAATGCTCCCGTTATAACTATTGCAGGAGGCTTAGGTTGCTTTGAACCGCGCAAGCCACCGATAGACAACCTTGCTCGTTTTGAAGATAAAGGAGTGGAGTATATCATTAAGGATCCGGAATTTTATCGCAATAAAAAAGTAGTCCTGGCCGGAGGAGGAGACTCCGCTTTGGATTGGACCATTTATTTGGCAGATGTGGCTGACGAAGTTATGTTGATTCATCGACGCAATTCCTTTCGGGGAGCTTTGGACTCTGTAGAGAAAGTGATGGATCTTGCTCAATCGGGTAGGATAAATCTAGTTACGGATGCTCAGGCTGTGGGGCTTCAAGGAAATGGAAAATTGACAGATGTTGTGATTAAGCATAAAGAGAAAGGGCAGTTCGTTCAGCCTACCGATCATTTCATTCCTCTATTCGGCTTATCTCCCAAGCTGGGCCCAATCGCAGATTGGGGACTCACGGTAACTAAAAATGCAATCGAAGTGAATACGGCAGATTACAGTACTAATGTCCCCGGAATTTATGCAATTGGCGATATTAATACCTACCCGGGAAAATTGAAATTGATCTTATGTGGGTTTCATGAAGGGACTCTGGCAGTGCAATCAGCCTTTAAATATATATACCCGGATAAGAAGCTGAGCTTTAAATATACGACGGTAAATGGTGTGGAAGGATTTGATGAAAAAGCACAGGAATCGGTTACCGCATAGCCGTCATAAATAGTTGATAATTCAAAAAATAATAGTAAAAAAATCTATTATATCTGTACAATTTTAAGCTGATATGAATACTCATATCGGCTTTTTTTTATGTCACACTTTGAAGAAAAATAATTTTATTTGGATTTTTTTACGAATAGGATATTTTGTAAGAGCTTGATAAGTAATAAGTTATTTATGAAAATATATTGTTGAATATTTTTTTTGCCGCTCGCTATTATTTATGGTCTATTCTTTGCCATTAACTAATTAATCCAAGTTAATCTTTCCGCTCAATATTCCAATTTTTTCAAAGATTAAACCTGTTCTTATGCACAAGTTTATACTATTGGTATGCATTTTTAGTGCATACTCACTTGCATCTCTGGGTGCAAATCCTAGCGGAGATTTAAGATTAGAAGTTATTTCAGCTTATAATTTTGTTGTTGATTCGAATGATCCTCAGAGCGGACCTACCAGTGCTTATGTGGGAGTACGTGTTTGTAATGATGGCACGGATGATTTGACAAATGTCATTGTCAATATTGGTGATTTTGCATCTACTACACCAGGGACCTATCCGACCAATACGGTAAGTTACTCAAGGTATTCTGGTACTTTTTCATTAGAACATTCAGGAACTTGTGATGCGACTGATGCTACTCGAACGATTGGCCTGTTACCTGCAGGAGAATGTAGCGTTCAGTATTGGCTATTAGAATATCCCGTCGTTGATGGTTCGGGTAATCCTACCATTGGGGGGAATTCTTTGGATGATGATCTTACTTTAGATTTTGATTTTTGGGCAACAGGTACAGATCCTGTATCCGGAGCTTTAGCAGCGGATGATTCCTGGACCGTTACACTTAGATCTATGATCTCTGCGATGGCAAATAAGACAGCGCCTAATGGAACTAATAAAGTACCTGACGAATATTTAGATGCCATTGAAGATCAGTTGGGCTGGAGACCAGATGGTAATACATCTTCTGCAGGGAGCGTATTTGAATTGGAAGGAATCTGGTATGACCTGGGGAATATTAATAAAGGATATGATAACGATGGTGACTTTGTGCCGGACTATAATATCTTTATGCAACCTGTTGGGGATCCAAGTCAATTTGATGCATGTTGTTACAGATTAACAAAGTCATATGGTCTTGTCGTAGTAAAATTAAACGACGGAACAGAATCCTTAATTCCGTTTGAGGATCAATCCTATTTTACAAATATCCCTGAAAATAATAGAGGAGCTGTTGGAATTGTTTATTATGAGTTTTTACCCATAAGTGCTCCTTGTGCTTCTAACCTGAGTCCATATCAATGTGTGGCTTCAGGAAGAGATAATGAAAAGTACAATGGGGATTATGGAATTTCTACGGTAGTACCTTCCTCTGAAGCGCCAAGTGTAACTTTTACAAAAACGGGCCCGGTTACCTCTACGGATACACCACCTTTGACTTATACATTAAGTTTAACGAATGATTCCCCTGACCCTGCAGGAATACCTTTAGCTTCTAAACCTTTAGTGATCTCTGATGCTATTCCGGCAGGAACAGCATATATAACTGGTTCAGCAGCACTGTCAGGGACACCAAGTGCAACAATCTATTACTCCACCGATAATGGTACGAGCTATTCTACCACTGAACCCGGTAGTGGCGTAACGAATATACAATGGTGGCTGGATGATGTCTTAGCATCTGGTGCTACCGTTACAGCAACTTTTAATATTACTATGGATAGTCCTAGCACACCTATTGTCGAAAATACAGGAACAGTAGGTTTTGGGAATGATGATCCTTTTGCGACTGCAGAGACTATCATGATTGTTACTGGATCAAATAGTATTGGAGATTTAGTATTTGAAGACGATGGAGGGAGTACAGGTGTTGCAGGAAACGGAACTCAGGATGGCGACGAAGGAGGTATTCAAAATATCTCGGTGTCTTTATATTATGATACAGATGGAAATGGCCAGGTAGGTTCAACGGATATTGCATTGGAGACAGTGACGACAGATGCTAATGGCGCTTACTCTTTCTCAAATTTATCTGATGGTAATTATGTAGTAGTGGTAGATAATACAGATGCTGATTTACCTGCAGGCTGGGGGATAAGCTCTGGTAGTACGACTATTGCCGTGACCTTGTCTGGAGGGGATAATCTTGATGTCGATTATGGCTTTTCTCCGGCTTTGTCCTTAGCAAAAACACTTACCTCGAGTGCCCCAGCCTACGAAGATCAAAATATTACGTATAAATTATCAGCTACCAACCTTATCGGCGCAGTATCATCAGGTTCGTCTTCCTCCACAGAAATTATTAATGCATGGGGGGGAGCTGCAACTAATACTGGATTTACAAGCCCTGGAAATGCTTATGATGATACAAATGGAGGGAATGCCACTTTTGCAAGTGGTGCATCTAATACTACTTTAGATTTTTCTAGTTTTTCAAATCTGACAGGTATTTCTGACCCCGGGTCTAATATTACAAAGGTTGAAGCAGTGCTTACCTTCTATTTGACAGGTACGGTGCCTACAAGTAATAGTGATGTGATCATAGTAACTCCTACTAAGGGAGGAATGCTTGGTGCTTCAACTACGATTCCAGGTTCGACCCTTCAATTGTATGATGCTGGAGCAACCTCTTCCGGAAGTACAGTAACCCTTTACGTCGATGTGACGGCCGCAAGTGTTGCGATGACTGATTGGACAGATATGACAGCGGCAGATAAGGGCTTAAGGATCAATTATGATCGGGTCGGATCAGATGATGGCGTTACACTTTATTTGGATGCAGTCGGTTATAGAGTTACGCATAGTACTGTAGGAAATGGAGGTTATGCTCAAACAACTTGTGGTGATACTCCTATGACAATTGCTTCTCCAACCTCGCTGACCATGGCGGATGATGAGGTGACAAGCGCAATTTCATTATCCGGATTTGACTTTGAATATTTCGGGAATGCTGTTTCGCAAGTTTATATCTCTTCGAACGGGTTTCTTGCCTTCACCGCACCTGCTGGAGATGGAGTAATAGCTCCAGTTTTATCTACCATTCCGGATGCTAACTTTGAGCAAATGATTGCTTTCTGTT